>DJXY01000098.1 GCA_002449915.1 Oribacterium sp. UBA6992 | reverse complement strand
TGTGTATCCGCTCTCCAGGGATGAGATTGCGATCCGGCTTTCTTCTGTCCGGGCGCTGATGTACGCAAGAGACAATGGCGGCACGCTTGTTACGCTCTGCTCTGCCTGTCATAACGTACTGAAGCAGACAAATTATGACATTGTTGATGATGAGAATTTCAGTTTAAAGGTCAATAACTACATTGCGTCAGAGCATCAGGAGTATCACGGGGAAACCAGGGTGCTGCATTATCTTGAGCTGCTGAGAGATGTTGTGGGCTTTGCAAATGTTAAAAAGGCGGTAAAGTATCCGCTGACGGGACAGAAGATCGGCGCGTACTACGGATGCCTCTTGCTGCGGCCCGGTAAAAAGATGGCGATGGACAATCCGGAAAATCCAAGGATCATGGAGGATTTCCTGGAAGCGATTGGTGCTTCCCCTGTGGTTTATGCACAGAGAAATGAGTGCTGCGGTGGATATCTTACGCTCGAGGACAGCAACCTCCCGGAAAAGAGAGTAAAACAGATCCTTGGCAATGCCAAAGCGCAGGGTGCGGATACGCTGATTACCGCCTGCCCGCTCTGCTACTATAATCTTAAAAAATATGCAGATGGTACAGGCGTTAGCATCCGGTATCTTACGGATGTGCTTGCCGAGGCACTTGGTGTCAAGAAGGAGGTCTAGGTATGGCATCTAATTATACAGTGACGCCGGAAGAGATCCTTGAGATCAGTGGAGTAAATCCTCGTAAGTGCATGAAATGCGGCCGCTGCACGGCGACCTGTCCGGCATTTGACGAGATGGAGTATCATCCGCATCAGTTTGTTGCCATGGTTGAGGGCGGCAAGCTTGACAAGCTTATGAACAGCAAGTCAATTTACCGTTGTCTATCCTGCATGGCATGCATCGAGCGCTGCCCGAGACAGGTGGATCCGGCGCGTCTCATTGAGGCAGTCAGGCTCGCAGTGGAGCGGAAGCAGGGCGGCAATCATCTGATGCCGGATCAGGTGCCGGAGCGCTTGACAGAGGACATGCCGCAGCAGCTGCTTGTTTCGGCATTTCGTAAGTACACGAAGTAAAGGAGAGGAAAATGCAGAAAATTGGTGTTTTTGTCTGCCACTGCGGAACCAATATTGCCGCAACGGTGGATGTAGAGGCCGTTGCCGAAGCAGCGCGCCATGTGCCGGGGGTTGTGTATGCCACGGATTACACCTATATGTGTTCCCAGAGCGGTCAGGATCTCATTAAGGATGCCGTTAAGAAATACGGTCTGACCGGCGTGGTGGTCTGCTCCTGCTCTCCGAGAATGCATGAAAAGACATTCCGTAAGGCGGTAAACAGCATTGGCATGAACCCGTATATGCTCGAAATTGCCAACATTCGCGAGCAGTGCTCCTGGGTGCATAAGGATAAGGAAGTAGGTACAGAGAAGGCGATTTCCCTGATGAAGGCCGCGGTTGCCAAGGTGGAGCTGGATGCGCCGCTGACTGCCGGTGAAACGCCGGTTGTCAAGAGGGCGCTGGTCATCGGCGGCGGTATTGCGGGGATGCAGACGGCGCTGGACATTGCGGATGCGGGCTATGATGTTGATATTGTAGAGAAAAACCCGACCATCGGCGGCAAGATGGCGCAGCTGGATAAGACCTTCCCGACGCTGGACTGCTCATCCTGTATTGTCACGCCCAAGATGGTAGATGTCGGACAGAACGACAAGATCCACATTTATTCCTATAGTGAAGTGACGGATGTCAAGGGTTTTGTCGGCAACTTCAAGGTGACAATCAAGCGGAAGGCAAGATATGTGGATGAGACCAAGTGTACAGGCTGTGGTCTCTGCACGGAAAAGTGTCCGATGAAAAAGGCACCGAATGAATTTAACCTCGGGCTTAACAATCGTACCGCGATTTATATCCCGTTTGCGCAGGCGGTGCCCAAGGTGGCAACCATTGATCCGAATTACTGCCTGATGCTTAACAAGGGTGTGTGCGGTCTCTGCTCCAAGGTCTGTGATGCGCATGCGATCAATTACAAGGATACGGATAAGGAGATCGAGGTGGAGTATGGCGCGATCGTTGCGGCGACCGGATACGAGATCATGGATGTTTCCAAGTATGACGAGTATGCCTATGCCCAGAGTCCGGACGTTGTGACCTCGCTTGAGTATGAGCGTCTTATGAATGCTGCCGGCCCGACCGGAGGCGAGCTGCTTCGTCCGTCTGACCATAAGCGGCCTAAGACCATTGTCTTTGTACAGTGTGTCGGATCCCGTGAATGCGACTCCACCAGAGGTGGTAAGCCGTATTGTTCCAAGATCTGCTGTATGTATACGGCAAAGCATGCCATGCTGACCAAGGATCACTATCCTGACACGGATATTTATGTCTTCTATATTGATGTCCGTACACCGGGCAAGAACTTTGATGAGTTTTATCGTCGTGCAGTGGAGCAGTATGGAGTTCACTATATCAAGGGTGCCGTCGGCAAGGTAACACCGGAAAACGGAAAGCTTATCGTACAGGCTTCCGACCTTCTTATGAATGAGCAGCTGACCATCAATGCGGATATGGTGGTGCTGGCGGCGGCGATTGAGCCGAGTCACAGCGCGCGTCATCTTGCGACACTGCTGACAGCGTCCATGGATACCAATGACTGGTTTACCGAGGCACATCCGAAGCTTCGTCCGGTGGAGAGCCCGACGGCAGGTGTATTCCTTTCCGGTGTCTGCCAGGGACCGAAGGATATCCCGGAGACCGTTGCGCAGGCTGGTGCTGCGGCAAGCAAGGTGATCGGACTTCTGTCCAAGGATAAGCTCGCCGGCAATCCGTGCGTAGCGCATTCTGATGAGATGATGTGTACGGGATGCTCGCAGTGCGCGGATGTCTGCCCGTATGGCGCTATCACCTATGTTGACAAGGAGTTCCGTATGCCGGATCGTACCACCAAGGTACGGCGTGTTGCGGAGGTCAATCCGGCGGTATGTCAGGGCTGCGGTGCCTGCACGGTTACCTGCCCGAGTGGTGCCATGGATCTGAATGGATTTTCCAACAGTGAGATTATGGCGGAGGTAGATGCATTATGCAGATGACAAGTGACAATGAGAACTGGGAGCCTAAGATCATCGCGTTCTGCTGTAACTGGTGCTCTTACTCCGGTGCGGATCTGGCGGGAACCAACCGTTTAAGCTATCCGGCGAATGTAAAAATCATCCGTGTTCCCTGCTCCTGCAGGATCAATCCGATGTTTATTTTACGGGCGTTTCAGCGGGGGGCTGATGGCGTGATCCTCTGTGGATGCCATCCCGGAGACTGCCATTATATGACCGGAAACTATCATACCAGACGCCGCATGACGTTGCTTTTCTCCATGCTGGATTTCCTTGGCATTGAGAAGGAGCGCACGAGAGTGGAATGGGTATCGGCAGCAGAGGGTCAGAGATTTGTGGATGTCATGAATGACTTTGTCGGACAGATCACAGAGCTTGGCCCCTCAAGAAGACTGGAGGATTTAAGATGCAGGACGAACTGATAAAACGCGCATGTGACCTGCTCGCGGATGGAACCGTGAACCGGGTTCTGGGCTGGTCGGCCGGTGACTTTTTTTACGATATCACTCCGACGGTCTTTGAGAGCGCTGAAGATGTAAAAAAGAATTTTGTGTATAACGATTTCTGCGGAGCCAACCTCTCCAAGTATCTGATCGCCGAGTCTCAGAAGGAAGGTAAGATTGCCGTCTTTTTAAAACCCTGTGATACCTACAGCTTTAATCAGCTGATGACAGAGCATAGACTTGTGAGAGACCATATCTATGCCATCGGGATTGAATGTGATGGCAAGGTGAGCGCGGAAACACTGCATGACGCCGGCATTCACGGTATCCTAAACGTACAGAAGGACGGTGACGAGCTGGTTTGCCAGACGGTGTATGGTGAGAAGCGGATTGCCTTTGACAAGGCGGAGGACGAGCGGTGCAGGAACTGCAAGAGCCGGAAACATGTGGTCTACGATGAGCTGCTTGGACCGGAGGGCGAGGTGCTGGACTCCCACAGATTTGATGAAGTGGAGAAGTTGGAAGCAATGACCCCGGAGGAGCGCTTTAGCTTCTGGCAGGGGGAACTGTCCCGCTGTATCCGCTGCAATGCATGCCGTAATGTCTGCCCGGCGTGTACCTGCGAGCTCTGCGTGTTTGACAACCCGAAGTCGGGCGTATTTTCCAAGGCGGCATCCAATGATTTTGAGGATGCCAACTTCCATATCATCCGTGCCTTCCATGTTGCCGGACGCTGTACGGACTGTGGCGAATGCTCCCGGGTCTGCCCGGAGCACATCCCGCTGCATCTTTTAAACCGTAAGTTCATTAAAGATATTGACACACTCTACGGCGACTATCAGGCGGGTGAGACCGAGGGACAGATGAGCCCGCTATCGGCATTTACAGAGCAAAATGATGCCGAGCCATCCATCGTACAGAAAGGGGGAATTCACTGATGATTACGAGGATTTCCAGTGAAAAGCTGCCGGAGCTTTTACAGCAGATTTCGGAGCAGGAAAAACTGTACATTCCGGTGGACAAATCCGATAAGCTTTCTGTATATGAGGAGTATGCACCGGGCAAGGTGATGTCGTTAAAGCTTAATACACTGCGGTCTGCCAAGGACTTTTTCTTCCCTCAGGTACAGCCGATGGCAAAGTTCCGTATGGAAGGTAAAAAAATCGAGGTAATGGATCAGCGGACAGAGACCGAGGATTACTGCATCTTTGGTGTGCGTGCCTGCGATGTGCGTTCCTTTGATGTGCTGGACCGTGTATTTCTGGCGGATCCGGTGGATACCTATTATGAGGATAGAAGGAAACATGCAACCGTTGTGAGCTTTGCCTGCTCCGAACCTTCCGAAACCTGCTTCTGCCATAGCTTTGGTATCGATGCGGCAAAGCCGGACGGGGATGCCCGGATGTGGATTGCCAATGGTAATGTGTATCTTGAGGGGATCACGGAAAAGGGAGAGAAGCTGCTTCAGAGTCTCGACCTTGCGGCGCTTGGCGCTGCAGCAGATGATGCAGCAGTCCAGGAAGTAGAAGCAGAGCAGCAAAGAGTCCATGAAATCCAGAAGCGGATGCCGCTTTACAGCCTGAAGCCGACAGATAACCGTGACAAGGAGCTTGAGATTTTTAACGCTCCGATCTGGAAGGAGCTCTCGGACAAGTGCCTTGGCTGCGGATCCTGTACCTTTGTCTGCCCGACCTGTCAATGTTTTGATATCGAGGATTTTGACAGCGGTCATGGTGTAGAGCGCTACCGCTGCTGGGACAGCTGCATGTACAAGGATTTCACAATGATGGCGGCCGGCACGCCGCGGAAGACGCAGCTTGAGCGCTTCCGGCAGAGATTTATGCATAAGCTTGTTTATTATCCGATCCGCAATGATGGTATTTACAGCTGCGTCGGCTGCGGACGGTGCTTAAGGCGCTGCCCGATCCATATGAACATTGTCAAGGTCATGAAGGCCATGGAGGAGGATGCATAATGCAGAAAGAAGAACTGATTCCTAAGGTCGGTGTTGTCACGGAGATCCGGCAGGAAACACCGGATGTAAAGACCTTCCGTGTGGTCGGAACTGACGGCAGGAAATTGTTTGAGCATATCCCCGGACAGTGCGCGATGCTGTCTGTGCCTGGTATAGGTGAAGCCATGATTTCGATCACTTCCAGTCCGACGGTGGAAGAATATATGGAATTTTCCATCAAAAAGGTCGGTGTACTGACCAGCTGGCTGCATGCCATGGAAACAGGACAGGAGATTCTGGTGCGTGGTCCCTATGGCAACGGCTTCCCGGTGGATACGACCTTTAAGGGGCGGGATCTGTTATTTATTGCCGGAGGCATCGGACTTGCACCTTTGCACTCGGTAATTAATTACGTCCGTGCCAAGCGCGAGAACTATGGTCACATTGACATCGTATACGGTTCCCGATCCAAGGAGGATCTCGTTGATCTCGAGGAGATTACAAACGAGTGGATGCAGGAAAAGGATATGAATGTCTACCTCACGATTGACCGCGAGGAGGAGGGCTGGGACGGTCACGTCGGTTTTGTACCGAACTACGTGCAGGAGCTCAACTTCCCGACGACGGAGACGGCGGTCATATGCGGTCCGCCGGTGATGATTCATTTTACGCTGCAGGGACTTAAAGCGCTGGGATTTACGGATTCCCAGGTGTTTACTACGATGGAAATGCGTATGAAGTGCGGAATCGGCAAGTGCGGACGCTGCAACATCGGTGATAAATATGTCTGCAAGGATGGCCCGGTATTCAGCTTTGACGAGCTCGGTGAGCTTCCGGATGAGTACTGATCTTACGGTGGAGGATATTATGGACAACAAGATGGTAAATATCTATCTGTTCGGCAAGAAATATGAGGTTCCGGACAGTCTTACGATCATGACGGCAATGGAATACGCCGGCTATCAGCTGAAGCGCGGCTGCGGCTGCCGCAATGGTTTCTGTGGTGCGTGCGCGACGATTTACCGTATTGGCGGACAGCAGGAATTAAAGATGTGTCTTGCCTGCCAGACCAAGGTAGAGGACAACATGTATGTGGCTACACTTCCGTTTTTTCCGCTGGTAAAGCAGATTTATGATATTGAGAAGGTAAAGCCGGAGCAGCAGCTCATGATGCAGCTGTATCCGGAAATCTACGCCTGCATCGGCTGCAATGCCTGCACTAAAGCGTGCCCACAGGGACTGAATCCCATGCAGTATATCGCGTATGCCCAGAGAGGCGATTTTACAAAATGCGCAGAGCTCTCCTTTGACTGTGTGATGTGCGGCATCTGCTCCAGCCGCTGTCCGGCGGGGATCTCTCATCCTCAGGTGGCAATGCTTGCGAGACGTCTTAACGGACGCTATCTTGAGCCGAAATCCGGACATCTTGAAAAGAGAGTAAAGGAAATCTGGAACGGCGATTATGAGCAGGCGATGAAGGACCTCATGAGCAAGTCTGATGAGGAGCTTAAGGAACTGTACAACAACCGCGTGATTGAGAAGTGAGGAGAGAGATATGTATCCGGAAAAATTTCAGGAATCGATCCGCAAGGTAGAGGCTAAAAGAAAAGAAAATGCTGCCATGGAGCCCGTGCGCATGACAGCGGATGAAAAGGATGCACTGCTCAAGGCATATCATCCGGATTACCGTGAGGATCAGTTTGAAAAGCTTAAAATCGGCGTAAATGCCGGAGACAAGGCACCGCATGAGCTTGCGGATATGCTGCAGGCACATGCAAGAGTGCATGAGGGGGATGTGGATCTGGAGCATCCGGATTATGAGACAGATGTGCTGGTTATCGGCGGTGGCGGTGCCGGCTGCTCGGCTGCGATTGAGGCAGATGAGGCAGGCGCCAGGGTTTTAATCTGTACCAAGCTCCGCCCGGGAGATGCCAACACCATGATGGCAGAGGGCGGTATCCAGGCAGCGGACAAGGAGGGCGACAGCCCGATGCAGCATTTCCTGGATGCCTATGGCGGTGGTCATTTTGCAGCTAAAAAAGAGCTTGTAGCCAAGCTTGTCAATGAAGCGCCGGAGGATATCCAGTGGCTGAATCAGCTGGGTGTGGAATTTGATAAGACCGATGACGGCACGATGATCACGACCCATGGCGGCGGTACGTCACGCAAGAGAATGCATGCCTGCCGTGACTACACCGGGATGGAGATCATGCGGACACTGCGGGATGAGGTTCTGAACCGTAAGATCCCGATCCTTGATTTTACAGCAGCGGTAGAGATCATCAAGGATGAGGAAGGTAAGGCTGCCGGTGCGGTCTTTATCAATATGGAAACGGACGAGCTGATCGTTGTACGTGCCAAGGCAGTGATCCTGGCAACCGGCGGCGCGGGCAGAATGCACTATCAGGGCTTCCCGACTTCCAACCACTACGGTGCAACAGCTGACGGTCTTGTACTTGGCTACCGGGCAGGCGCAAAGCTCCTTTATGAGGACACACTACAGTACCATCCGACCGGTGCGGCATATCCGGAGCAGATTTTCGGTGCGCTGGTAACGGAGAAGGTAAGAAGTCTCGGCGCAAAGCTTGTGAACTGTGATGGTGAGGTCTTTGTACATCCTTTGGAGACCCGTGATGTGGAAGCGGCTGCCATCATTCGCGAAACCGGAGACCGGGGCAAGGGTGTCGATACGGGGCATGGACAGGCAGTATGGCTTGACAGCCCGATGATCGAGCTGATCAACGGGGAGGGCACCATTGAGGCAAGAATCCCGGCAATGTACCGTATGTTTGAGAAGCGTGGCATCGATATGCGTAAGGAGCCGATCCTGGTATATCCGACCCTGCATTATCAAAACGGTGGTCTGGAGATCGATACAGACTGCATGACAACGGTGGAAAATCTCTATGCAGCCGGTGAAGTGACCGGGGGCGTGCATGGACGCAACCGTCTGATGGGCAATTCGCTCCTGGATGTCATCGTCTTTGGACGTGATGCAGGTAAGGCTGCCGGACAGAAGGTTAAGAACGTAAAGAATGGCAGGCTGACGCTCAGCCATGTAAGTAAATTTGAGGAGTCCTTAAAGGAAGCTGGAATTGAGACAGACAAGGTATCGCCGAAGCTGCTTCCAAATTATCTCAGAGACAGAAATGTTTATGATGGGCCAAAAATTCAGTAAAAAAGGAGCAAACTGATTATGGACAAGAAAACCGGAAGAAAGATTACGATCATTGGAGCAGGCGCGGTAGGCTCTACCATTGCATACTCGTTGTCACAGAGAAGCCACGCTTCCGAAATCGTGCTGATCGATGTTAATATCGCGAGAGCCAAGGGCGAGGCACTGGATATTGTCCAGTCCACAAGCTTCCGTGATCCGATCCGTGTAAAGTATGGAGATTATGAGGAGGCTGCAAATTCGGATATTGTCATTATTACCTCCGGCATCGGCAGAAAGCCGGGACAGACCCGCCTCGAGCTTACCAAGACCAATGTAGGGATTATCAAGGAAATCGCGCCGCAGATCACCAAGGTTGCACCAAATGCGATCTACATCATCGTCAGCAATCCTGTGGATATCCTTACCTATGTGTTTACCGAGGTGTCCGGTATCCCGGAGAACCAGATCATCGGTACTGGTACGATCCTTGACTCTGCGAGACTGAAGTGCATCCTTGCGCAGAAGCTTAACATCGCGCAGAAAAACGTACACTCCTATGTCTTTGGCGAGCACGGTGACACCTCCTTTATCCCATGGTCCACAAGCCGCGTATCCGGTGTGAGCATTGATGAGTACATCAGTCTCGTAAAGCAGAAGGGTATGCCGGTGGAGACCATTGACAAGGATGAGATTTTCCACTATGTACAGAAGTCCGGCGGAGAGATCATCAAGGACAAGGGGGCAACTTTCTATGGCATCGCGGCTTCCGTTATGAATCTTGTCAACATGCTGACCAGTGCGTATGACTCCATCACCTGCTGTTCTACCATGATGCATGGTGAGTATGGTGTGAATGATGTCTGCCTGAGCTGCCTCACAATCATCGGACCTAATGGAGTCCAGGGTAAGATCCCGATGCCGATGACCAATGAGGAAATCGATAAGATGCAGCATTCCGAGAGAGTGCTGAGAGAGATCATCGATGGACTCGACATCTGATGTGTGTGTTTAAAAGCTTATAGCAGCAGCTTTGCAGCAGCCTATTTCATAGCATTATATCGTAATGTTTTTTTATAAAAGCTCAGATCTGTATCCGCAGACCTGGGCTTTTGGTTTTCCATAGAGACATAATATAAAATTCATTGAAGTTTCCATATGGCTACTCTATAATATTACGTATAAAAAAGGATAAAATCATACATAATTATAAATTTCAACTAAGGCTGTGAGAAAAAATGCTGGAATTTACGTTAAATTTACACAGCCATTTTGCTTGCAGTCTTGCATATATATGTGATACATTTTTTCTTACATTCAGGATGGGTTTCGAGGGTGCTGCAGGTGAATCAATCGTCTGCGGCATTATAGTTTATGGAGCAGAGGGAGATGGAGAGATATCAGTTTAATCCGGAGGTGAGGGCATTTCTGGAAGCCATGCCGATTCCGTTTTCAATCTATCAGTATTTGGATCATAAAGCGGTAGCTCTGCTGGTTTCGGATGCTACAGTACGTTTCTTTGGGTATGATACTCGCGAGGAAGCAATGCTGCAGCTTAATACTTTTATGTATCCTGATGCCCACCCGGATGATGTTGCACGCGTTTCCAATATTGCATATCAGTTCTCCACTCAGGGCGGCGTATATGACGCCGTCTATCGTAATAAAAACCGCTATCAGGATAAATACCATATCATCCATGCGACCGGAAAGCATTTTATGGTTGGCGAATGCAGGCTTTCCGTTATTACATACACGGACGAGACAGAAACCATGGATCATAAAGGTGCGGATCAGGGGCAGGAAGCATTTGCAGAAGCCCTGACAGATTATCTGTCAAGACAAGGCACCGCAGCGCGGATCAGCCGCTTTGATGATCTGACGGGGCTGCCCAACATGACGTATTTTCTGCAGTATGCGCAGGAAGGCATTGCAAAGATTCGTAAGGAGGGGCGGTGTCCGCTCATTATCTATCTGGACTATAACAATTTAAAAGCCTACAACAGCAGATACGGCTTTGCGGCAGGAGATGATCTGATTGTCGGGATGGGGACGATCCTTGCAAGGCAGTTTGGCGCTGCTTCCGTATCCCGGTTTGAGAGCGATCATTTTGTAGTTTATACCGACAATCCGGAGACTGTCAGCGCAAGGCTGGAGCATGTTTTTAAGGAGGCAGAACGCCTGAATTATGGCAATGCGCCGAGTATCAAGGCAGGTATTTATCAATATGTAAATCCGGAGGAGAGTCTGTCCCTAGCCTGTGACCGTGCGAGGATCGCATGTAATTCCACACGGGGACAGCAGAAGTCCAATCTGGTATTTTTTAATGCAGATATCCAGCACCAGGCTTCCATACGGGAGCATATCCTCAGAAACTTTGAGAGAGCCATGCGGGAGAAATGGATTAAGGTCTATTATCAGCCGGTGATCCGTACCATGACGAGGGCACTCTGTGGCGTGGAGGCATTAGCGAGATGGTTGGACCCAATATATGGTATGCTCACGCCGGGACAGTTTATCCCTGTGCTGGAGGAGGGCGGACTGATTTATAAGCTGGATTTCTACATTTTTGAGGAGGTCTGCAGGAATTACCAGATGTTGACTCAGGTTCAGAAGGATATTGTGCCGGTTTCCGTCAATCTTTCACGTAAGGACTTTGAGCATGAGGATGTGGTGGATCAGATCAAACAGATGGTGCAGAAATATAATGCACCTCGGGAGCTCATAAACATTGAGATTACGGAGAGTGCTTTTGTAGAGGATGTACAGAGGATCGGCAAGGCTGCGGATCAATTGCACCAGCTGGGATTTCAGGTCTGGATGGATGACTTTGGCTCTGGATACTCTTCACTTGGTATTCTTAAGGACTATGCGTTTGATGAAATCAAAATTGATATGAGCTTTCTGTCCTCGTTTTCAGAGAAGTCCAGGATCATCATAGAGTCTGCGATCCGCATGGCTAAAAAGATCGGGATTCAGACACTGGCGGAGGGCGTGGAAACAGAGGAGCAGTACATGTTCTTACGGTCTGTTGGATGTGAAAAGATCCAGGGCTACTACTTTGGACATCCGATGCCGGCAGGTAATATTAATTCATACTGTGCGGCGCATCACATTGCTCAGGAGAGCAGTCAGTGGAAGCCGTATTTCGATGAGCTCGGCAGGATCAATTACATGTCGGATGCTCCGCTTTGTGTGGTAGAGGATGATGGAGAGTTTTTGCATTTGCTTTTTACCAACCAGGCATATGAGGATACACTCAGGAGAGATCATGTACGGTCGGTCCGTGAGTGGGAGCAGAAAATCAATGAGAGGAACAGCCAGCTGCAGGCGTTTCACAGGCAGTTTGCCAATCAGCAGCTTCGGAAGCTTACGGGACCGCAGACGATTGCATATCCTTCCGGAGACCATTATATGCAGCTCACGGCATCGGTTGTGACACATTTCCGCAATCATTATATTTATCAGGTGAGTATCCAGTACATTGAAATCAGCCACGAGCAGGAGGAACAGCGGCGCACGGACTTACTGGGAAATCTCTACTATATCTGTAATGATATCGCTGCGATAGATTTTAATGATGATACGGTTACGAGCCTGAAATCTTCTCTGTCAGAACAGCCCATGGGACATGGTGCAAGGGAAGCCGGCATTCGCCGGATCTTTAATAGCTGGGACAGGCAGTTTGTCTATCCGCCGGATTGCGAGCGGCTTGCGGCATTTCTGGACGCGGATACGCTCGAGGAGCGGGTGAAGCAGCATAAGGGGCACATGATCTGCGGCAGGTTCCGGAGTAAGACCGCAGGAGGAGATTACAGGTGGTTTCTGCATATAGTACAATTGATTCCCCGTATGGAGCACCAGCTGCTCTATGTGACCATCGATTCGGATCTTACGAATGAGGAGATTGAC
The DNA here is from genome assembly GCA_002449915.1 of Oribacterium sp. UBA6992. Taxonomy (GTDB): domain Bacteria; phylum Bacillota; class Clostridia; order Lachnospirales; family Lachnospiraceae; genus Oribacterium. Next base: position 3,722 of record DJXY01000098.1, on the reverse strand, counting down.
TATATCCGTCATGGTGGCATGGACACATATGGGCTTCTGCCGGAAACGAAACAGAGTAAGGAGCAGAGTAAGGAGCAGGTGGAGGCTGCTTTATGGGAGAACCTCATGATGGGAGACATAGGACGCTTTTTCTGGAAAGATCAGAACCGGAGATTTCTGGGGGCGAGCCGCAGCTTCCTGGAGTACTATGGCTTTGCGTCTCAACAGGAAATCCTTGGCAAAACTGATGAGGATCTCGGATGGCATGTCAATCCGGGACCGTTCCGTAAGGATGAGGAACGTGTGATCGAGCAAGGTGAGAGCGTGCATGGCGCTGTTGGAGATTGCATCGTGCGGGGCAGACAGCACACGATCCTTGCGTATAAAAATCCTCTGTACTGTGATGGCAAGATCATCGGATTGCTCGGACGTTTTGTGGATACGGAGGAAGTGATTGAGTCGATGGAGCACAGGAGCCAGTGGGTGACTGTAGATTCCGTGAGTGGACTTTGCAATTCCACGGGGATTGCGGCGACATTTCATAATTATATCGAGAGTCTGTGGCAAGAGGGCAAATACTTTGCTGTCTTGCAGGTGAGAGTGCCGGAATATGCATCCTTTTGTCAGAGATACGGAGAGGAAGCAGGAAATGCACTGCTTGCAAGACTTGGACAGATCCTCTCGGAGATCGCGGGCTGGCATTATGTAGCAGGACGTATCTCAGGCAGTCAGTTCGTTTTGTTTATCCAGCAGGAGCCGGAGGAAGCCGTACGGGCATTGGCTGAGAAAATCCGAAATAATATCCAGACTGTCCATAGATTAGATGGCTGGCAGTTTGCCTGCACGGTACATATCACGGCAAGCTTCCTGAATACGGAAAATGCAGGTCCGGATCAGTATTCCAGAATATTGGATGCAGTTATGGCAGCTTTGGGTAAGGCGATTGAGCTGTAGGGATGAGGAAAGCACGAATTTTTGCAGAAATGTTGTAAAAGAGCAAGGTTAATAGCCTGCCGTAGGTTTTGGACTTACGGCAGGCTTTATTTTTTATGGATCGTGACTACAGACTGTATTTTCTATACGTCATGATCATAGTTTTTTTATGAAGCAAGCTGATCATAGGATAGAAGCAGAATCAGCGGGCATGCCATGCAAGCAGACTTGTAATACAATATTGGTATGGAAATATAATTATAGTCGGATATATTTCGCAATCACACAATATTTTGCCCTGATATTTGGTACCCATAACAATGAAATAAAATTTTTATGAGGTATAATAGTATTGAAAATAAATTCCTGACAGGCATTACACGGTGGCATCAGCCGGATCACATGGGGGATAGCACAGAGAACTGTTCTGAAGTCGGAGATGCAAAAGATCAAAGCTGCAGGAATCTAACATTATCAGAAGGGAGGTGCGATTTTGAAACTACTTACCATCATGGATGATAAGCCAAGTGAGCATCTTGGTTTATATCATGAGCATGGATTGTCTTTTTATGTGGATACCGGGTCAGAAAAGCTGCTCTTTGATTTCGGATCCGGCAGCCATACAGTGGCGAATGCAGAAAAGCTGGATGTCCCGTTTAAGGACATAAGCTTTGCGATCGGAAGTCATGGCCACTATGATCATGCAGGAGGATATTCGGCCTGTGTGGATGCCGGTTTGAGATGTCCGCTGGTGACAGGCAAGGGCTTTTTTACGGAAAAATATGCGATCGATGATGTCTGCGCTACATATCTTGGTAATGGATTTGATCTTAAGTATCTTACGGAGCATCAGATCCGGCATCTGGAGTGCGACGGTATGCTGAAGCTTTCCGAGGATGCCTATGTACTCAATGCATTCGCAAGAAGCTATGACTTTGAGACGATCCCGGAGCGCTTTGTGCTGCGGCATAATGGCGAATGGGTGCAGGATAATTTTACAGATGAGATCTGTCTTGTCATAAAGCTCGCGGGAGGCGTGTTTGTGATTGTCGGCTGTAGTCATCCCGGAATCCTCAACATCCTGACGAGTGTTGAGAAACGGTTCCAGATGCCGATTCTCGGTGTGGCAGGCGGCACGCATTTAATGGAAGCGAGTGACGAGAGGATCCGCAGGACGCTTACGATTATGGAGGGCTTCGGTATTTCCGTGATTGGTTTTAATCACTGCTCCGGTGACCGGCTGAGAAGCATTGTGGGAGAGTATCCGAAGCTTCACGCGGTGTATCTTGGCGCGGGAGACAGCCTGTTTCTCTGACAGCGGGATAAGTGATTCATAAAGGCGCTTTATACAGGCGCTTTTATAAAAGCATCTCTGTCATAATCATAGCGTTTCTGTGTAAGGGGCTTCTACAGGAAGGAGCTGAGACGGGACAAGATGACGTATATCGATTCGCATGAATTTTCAGTGCATGCGCAGGAGTTTGTCGAGGCGACCTCGGCGCTTGTGAGCGGTAGAACGATTAACATCATGAATACCGAAGGCATTATCATTGCGTCGACGGAACGGGAGCGGATTGGAGATTTCCATCAGGGCGCCAAGGAAGTAGCAGAGACCGGTAAGCCGGTACGGATCGGAAAAGCTGATTTGTATCGTTACCCGGGAGCGCGCGAGGGATATAACCTTCCGATTATCAGTGCCGGCAGAATCATCGGTGTCGTCGGTATGTATGGTGAAGAAGCGGAGATCAGCGATGCGGCAAATCTACTTTGTGTTTATGTGACGCAGTATTTTGAACAGCAGACCCGAACACATCAGAGGGAGCTGGAGTATGAAATCCGGGAGCGGCTGCTGGAACTGTATCTACTTGGAGATAAAAACCAGGCAGAGACGATATTTCAGCTGGAGGATGCGATTTCAATCCACCTGCGATACCCTGCCGAGGTCGTCATCATTCGCAGTAAAGAGGCAGAGGGAATCGCCCGCAGCGGGAATGCCAGACCGGAAAGTATTTATGAAATTCTCAGGTCAGAGCGTGAGAACGGAAGGAAGGACATCTTTGGAATAAAAGGAAATGATATGATTGTGCTGCATACGCTTCGTGGGCAGGATCGGGAGAAGGATCCGTTTTATGCGGCACTACGGCAGCGAATGCTTACGGAGCGGGGTGTACGGATTTCCGTAAGCAGCAGCTGCCATAAGCTTGAGGATATCCCCGAGGGCTTTAAGGAAGCGATGGAGCTGCTCAGAATTGATAAGGGGCAGTTCTGCGAGATGTATGCGGCGGAGGATCGCTGCAGCTATTATATGTCAAGGCTCATAAAGCATGGCGGTGGGCGGTTTACCGAGGAGCAGTACCAAAAGCTTGCTCAAGCGATGGACTCAAGGCAGCTGCAGCTGCTTCTGGAGACGGCGGCGATGTATTATCACTGTAATCATTCCGTGCAGGAGGCGGCTGCACTACTTCACATCCATAAAAACACATTGCAGTATCGTATGAATCATCTTTATGAGCTTCTGGAACTTGACAATGACGATACGTTTGAACGGGAGCTTTTTATCCGGATGCTGATCGTGTGGCATCGGGATAAGCATAATCATAATTAAAGGAGGGAGAGTATGTTTTATTTTATCGTGATTTTAATCGCGGTCATTTTGATGATTCTTGCAATTCAGAAATTTAATATGCATCCATTCATCGTAATGACGGTCATCTCTGTACTGGTCGGGTTGGTCTGCGGGATCCCGACGGAGGATGTCATCAGTACAGTCAAAAGTGGTTTTGGCAGTATCATGGGGAACATTGGTATTG
>DJXY01000186.1:6941-7254 GCA_002449915.1 Oribacterium sp. UBA6992 | reverse complement strand
TGTATTGCCGATCCCCATTTCTCCGGTTCCGATCAGACGATACCCCTTTTGACGAAGCTCTCTCACAAGCTCCTTACCGACTTCCACGGCTTTGACTGCTTCCTGATACTGCATTGCTTTTTCATTAACAATATCACCGGTTCCCCTCCGGACCTTCCGGTCCACAACCGCACCGGTAACAAGCGCTTTTTCCGGATAGGGCTCTGTATCCATGCCGACATCCACAATAAAAAGATCGGCTCCGGCATCACGCGCAAGGAGACTTGTGTTGGTTTTACCCTTGGCAAAGTTCTCCGCCACAATCCGGGTAACG
>DJXY01000186.1:0-6829 GCA_002449915.1 Oribacterium sp. UBA6992 | reverse complement strand
ATCTCCCGCCAGCACCACCAGTGCCCGGGGTGTAAGTGCAAGCGGCGCCTCCGTCCGGTAAATGCCATGGATTTTTACCGTAAGCTCCTCAAGCTTTCCAAGACTGTCAATGGGCTTTGCCATCCTGTCAAATCTAAGCTTTGTCTTACGCTCGATTTTAAACCTGAGACAGGCTTCCAGAAAATGATACAGCGTCATCGGATTGCTGTAATAATAAAAATGCGGATATCCGGCGGCAAGCGTATCCGTATATACCTCCTCTGTCCATGTACGTTCCGACTTTGGCTTTCGGATCCGGAATCCATGACCGATCTCTGTGGAATCCCAGTGATGAAATTCATGTCCCCGGATTTTTTGATGAGCATCACCAAACAGACCACCTGTCAAGGTCTCTGCCTCGAGATATCCGAATCGGACGAGATGTCCCTGTGGCCTAGCTATCCCCGGAATCGCTCCTACCATTTTACCGCAGTAGCCCTCCGCATCAGTAAGCTCCTCCTGGAGATACATAAATCCACCACATTCCGCAATGCAGGGCATCTGCTGCTTCCGTACTGCTCTCCGTACAGCCTTCCGCAGCTTTTTGTTTTCTGATAAATCCCTTACGTAAAGCTCAGGATATCCGCCGCCAAGCATGAGACCATCCAGCTCTGATGGCAGACCTTCCCCCGTCATTGGATGGAACGGCACAAGCTCCGCGCCCATACGTTTCAGTAAATCCAGGTTTTCACGGTAATAGAAGCTGAATGCAGCATCCTCCGGAATCCCCACCCGGACTGTTTCCGGCAGCACCGGAACATTAAAAAAATGCTCTTTCTCCCGGAACTCCTCCTCGGTGAAGTCTTCTGCCATGTCTGCAAGCTTAAGAATGCTTTCAAGATCCAGCGTTTCCATTGCTTTTTTACCAAGCCTTTCAGTCCAGCTCTGAATATCCGGGAGCTCCTCCGGGCTGAAAAGCCCAAGATGACGAGATGGCACGCGAAGTTCGCTCTGCTCCGGCAGATATCCCAAAACTCTTATCCCGGTTCTTGCCTCCAGCATTTCCTTAAGTCTCGGATAAAAGGCAGCTGTCACCCGGTTCAGGATCACTCCCCGGATCCGGTTGGGATGGAATGCCTTAAACCCGAGAATTTCCGAAGCGATCGACACACTGGCGCCCCTCGCATCTACTACCAGAATCACCGGCGTACGGATGGTTTCAGATAGCCGCCAGGAGGAAGCATCCTCCGACACCCCACCCAGTCCATCATAAAATCCCATGACTCCCTCTATTACGGAGAGCTCCGCATCCTTAGCATACTCTAAAAACAGCGATCTCGTACCACACTCTCCGGTAAAATAAAGATCAAGATTTGCGGATGGGATCCCAAGTACAGTTCGATGAAACATCGGATCAATATAGTCCGGACCGCATTTAAATGCACAGAGTTTCTTTCCCTTCATTTTAAGTGCAGACAAAAGTCCGCAGGTCACTGTAGTTTTACCTGTACCGCTTCTCGTCGCCGCGATCAGTATTCTCGGATAATGCCGTTTTGCCAATGTTGCCTCCTGTGATCATATATCAACTTATCGTAGTGTATTATGTCTCATCCATATACTACAGCTGCAGCACAATACATTACAAAATTATCACCAGAAATAATAATCTAACTTTGATGATATGATTAATATGATATATATGACTAAATTTAAATCGTCCTAAGATATGTTTCCGCCTGGATCAGAGTCATTTCCTGCTCTCTCGGAGGTTTGAAAGGATCTGTCTCCGGCGGAGCTCCGATCACCAAAAGCTCTGCACCTGCGCGGATGGCTGCCTCGCACTTTTCCGGAAAGCCTCCGGTTTCTCCGGAATTTTTACTTACAAGGAAACGTGCCCCCGTCTGCTTCAGTAGGGCAAGGTTTAAATCCTCGGAAAAGGGTCCCTGCATAAGACAGAGCATCTTCCCAGGAAACCCGAGTGCTTTAAGCTTTTGGAGTACAGCTTCCTGGGGTAACGCTCTTACAAAGCATCTCTCCTTGTAATCAGGAATGCAGGTGTAAGCTTCAATTTCCTTACTACCGGTGGTGATCAAAATCTTGCCCTCCTCATGACGTAACCACTCTGCCGCATCCTTCACGGTTGGAAACGTACGAAAGTCTCTTCCGGATAGCATAGACGTGGACGCTTCCAGATCTCTCCGGATTCTGAGATATCGTATGCCTGCGAGCCTTGCTGCTTTTCGTATTGTTTTTCCTGCCAGTACCGCATAAGGATGGGTTGCATCCAAAACCATGGAAATATCTTCTTCCTTAAAGCATCGGAGCATATCCTCCACCTGCATGCGGCCATACCGGACTTTAAGATTGCCGCTCTCCGGGATTAACAATGCTCCATATTCTGTTGCTGCAGAGTAAAGGATCTTATGCCTTGTTTTCATAAGACATTGGGCAAGTTCCCGGCCTTCTGTGGTGCCGCCAAAAATCATGATGTTCACAGCGGGTACCCCCGTGGCGTAACCATTCGCCCATCAATGATACGGGTCTCGCTGTTACCTACAAAGACGGTTGTCAGCATATCGACCTCCGTATCTCTCAGTTCCCTAAGCGTTAAAATCCTGGATTCTGCGCCCTCGCGCGCGATGTTTCTTACAATTCCGCAGATTGTTTCCGGAGCTTTGGATAACAGCAGGATATCACAGGCGCGCTTCAAATACTCCTTCCTCTTCCTGGAGGACGGATTATAGATTGCAATGGCAAAGTCGGCCTCACCGGCAAGTCTCAGACGTTTCTCGATGCGTTCCCACGGAGTCAGCAGATCCGAGAGACTGATGACAGCAAAATCATGCCCAAGCGGTGCTCCCAGCATAGCTCCTCCGGAGAGCGCTGAAGTAATGCCCGGGATGATCTCGATCGCAACCTCCGGGTATGCTGTACCGAGACTAAGCATCAGACCTGCCATACCATATACGCCACTGTCGCCGCTGGAAATCATGGAGACGATTTTACCCTTTGCAGCTTCCAGAAGCGCCATACGGCACCGTGTCTCCTCCTGCATCATTCCGCTTGTGATCCAAACTTTATCTGGAAAATACCTGCGGATCAGATCCACATACAGGGTATAGCCGACGATCACCTCGGATTTTTTAAGCACGGATTCCGCTTCCAGTGTAAGATGCTCCCGATCACCCGGTCCGATGCCTACTACATAAACTGTACCAAGGACTGCCATATAAAGTCTCCCATCCTATTTTCAATCCTAATTCCCGTTCAATCTCTCATCACATAAAGTCGTTCTGTATACCGATCTGTCCTTGCAAGAACCTTTAGTGAAGCTATCTACCAGCTCCAACCGGTCGCCTGAAGCAGGTGCGGCGGCGTATGAATCATTATTCCTTTGCCCATAGCGAAATCGTGACGTCTCCGTATATGGTCTTTGCCGCGATTTTCCATCCGGACTTTCCCGCGGCTCGTGCTGCTGCCCGCTCGCAGACATTGGCGACACCTGTCACAGACCGCACAAATGAGGACTCGCTAAAGGATCCATCCACCGCGGCAAGCTCCTCTGCTGTATAGGTTACAAAGGGGATTCCGCTCCGGTAGGAAAACGCCAGGATTCCGGGCTCTGATTTTTTCAGGTCAATGCTTGCCATAACTTCTACAGCCGCTTCTCTGAGATTATAGGCGCTGAGACATTCCTCTACTGCATATCGCACAGCCTCCTCGCTCACTCCCTTACGGGAACCGATGCCGATGCAGATTCTGACAGGTATCAGTAAAAGACCTGCAGTTTCCGCATCCCGCCGCTCGGAAATCAGGATATCCGCCTGCGCCGCCTGATCTCGCTCCACATATTCCGCTTCGTCCGCCCCGGGTAATTTTTTAAGGCTCTCTTGTGAGATTTCCGTTACGATACGGAGCTTCTCACCTCGCAGTACCTTGGCGCTGATTTCCTTTGCCTTGGTAAAATCCGTTATGATAAGATGATTTTCCTTGGCAAAAAGATCAACGGAAAACATCCCTTCCTCATCGGTCGCTGTCGTAATCACGGGTGTAGATTTCGTCCAGCCTGCGATTTCCGCTGCGAGTGCGTTGGCTCCTCCCAGATGTCCTGACAAAAGCGAAATGCAAAACCTGGCATCCTCATCCATGACGAGAACCGCGGGGTCTACAGATTTATGCTTAAGATACGGTGCAATACATCTTACGGCAATACCTGTGGCAGAAAGAAAAAGGATCGCATCCTTTTCCCGGAACCATGCAGCAATGATGTCCATGGTTTCGCGGCGATCCATCAGCTCCGGCAAAGCCTTGGTTTTAGCTATAAGCTCAATGTCCGGCGGATTGTCCTTCTCGTCATCGATCCACAGTGCTTTGATCCTCTCGCCCAGTCGATATGCCTTTTCTGTAAAGGCAATGATACCAGCGTTCATGACACGCGCTCCTTCTTACATCTTATCTCTTAAAGTTTTTTATGCCTTGTCTGCTTTTACGCTCCGGATACGCAAGATGCTCTTTAAGCTTCCGGTACTTCGGAGACTTTGCATCTCATGCTTTTCCGACCTCACCAGTCCTGCTCGTTTCATCGGAGCCTTTACGATATGCGGTCGTAAATTCTGGAGCATAGAGCCTGGAGGCTTCCTTTGCAGCGCCTTCCTCGCCAAGTACCTCACCGATGATAATAAGCGCAGTACTTCGGATTCCGTTCTGCGCCATCACATCCGGCAGATGTAGAAGTGTCGTGCGAAACACCTTCTGCTCCGGCCAGCTCGCCTTATAAACAATAGCTGTAGGCGTGTTTCCCGGCATACCTCCATTCGTAAGCTCATCCCGCACCTTTACTGCAAGTGCAGAAGAGAGGTACAGTACCATCGTGGCTCCATGCGCTGCAAAGCTTTTAAGGGATTCTCTGTCCGGAACCGGAGTCCGCCCCTCTGCCCGTGTAATAATAACAGACTGTGTCAGCTCCGGTGCCGTATACTCTGTTTCTAATGCTGCTGCCGCCGCTGCAAAGGCACCCACCCCCGGGCAGAGATCATAGGGGATCTGGAGCGCCCGGAGCGCTTCTGTCTGCTCATGCAGCGCACTGTAGAGGGAAATGTCCCCGGTCTGGAGCCGAACAATGTCTTTCCCCTCCTGATGCTTCTTCTGTATCACGGAAATAATGTCCGGTAGCGCCATCTCCTTGGAGTCATAAATTTCCGCATCCGCCTTTGCAAGGGTAAGAAGCTCCGGGTTTACCAGTGATCCTGCATAGATGATGACATCCGCCTCCATGATGAGCCGCCGTCCCTTTACGGTCACAAGCTCCGGATCTCCCGGACCTGCGCCTACAAAATGAACCATTATTCTGTCCCTCCTGCATGCTTCAGTGCTTTTAATATTTTACCTGTCCCCGGAGTCTCTCCAAGTAGTCCGTACCTCTCGGAGTACATCTTAAGCCCAAAAGGGACACGATCTCCCAGCCTTGCGCTCAGATGACGGTCAATTTCAGAGAGTAACGACCGGACCACAGGCTCCAGCGATCCCCACTCCAGAAGCTTCGTCAGCATTTCCTCCGTAGTGATACATTGCCGGAGCTCCTTAAGTCTCGGAGTCTCCACACCCTGCAGTGCCGCATGGCTGACCATAATCTCCCACCGCGCATCCGCAGTATGAGAATGCGTATTCATGATCCCGGCAGCAAGCTTTATGAATTTCCCGATGTTTCCGACGAGCAGTACATTTTCAAGCTCATAGGAAACCGCAAGATCCAGAGCGTCTCCCACATAATTACTAATCTGAATGATGGGAAGCCGTAAGCCCCCGAGCCTCGGCAGCACGTCATGTTCCACATATCGTGCACCCATATTTCCCGGCACAAAAATCATGCTTCTGCTGCCGTTTGCAAGCTGCTGCCGGATTTCCACCTCAATGGTATCCACGATGGACTGTTCCGACATGGGCTCCACCACACCGGAGGTTCCGAGAATCGATATACCGTTAATAATACCAAGCTTCGGATTAAAGGTTTTTAATGCAGCAGCTTCTCCACCCGGTACGGATACCGTCAATAAAAAGCGGTCTGCATTCCCGATCTCCGCCGCGTCCAGTACCTCCTTTGCAGACGAAAATATCATCCTGCGCGGGACTTGATTGATCGCATACATACCGATGTCCTGTTCCAGTCCCTTCCTTGTAACCATCCCGACCCCCGGTCCGCCGGTGAGATACAGTCTCGGATCCTCCGGATCATGAAACATATGGAGTCTGTTTAAGTCCTCCTCTAAAGGAGGGAAGTCCATACGAGCTGCACGGACATGTATCTCTAGACCACTCGTGGCATCCGGGTCATCCCCGCCATCCTTTATGGTAAAAAAGGATCCATCGGGTGCTTTTGCAACGTCAAGAGAAGCCTGCTCGCCACCCGGCAGACGCACAGATACCTTCGTCTCAAACTGGTCTCTCACCAGCTCCTCCATTGCTGCCTTGGCCGCCGCTGCGGCACAGGTCCCGGTACTAAGTCCCCGCCTCATTTTTTTCTGATTACGATATCGATAGAGCTCCATGCTACCTGCCTGCTCCCTCAAAGCTTCCATACAGACGGAGAAATACCTCCTCCGGAATATCATACAACGCGCTGATCTTATCTCTTGTAAAAACCTCTTTTGGAGCCCCGATGCTCTGGACCTGTCCTTTCTTAAGAAGAATCATCTGATCCGATACCATACTGGCAAGCTCAATCTCATGGATGGACATGAGCACGGAGATTTTGCTGGTTTCCGCCTTGTGTCTTAGAGCCTCCAGGAGCAGAAGCTTATATCTGATATCCAGATACGCTGTCGGTTCATCGAGGATCAGCACCTGCGGCCTG
>DJXY01000100.1 GCA_002449915.1 Oribacterium sp. UBA6992 | reverse complement strand
CAGGTCAGATGACCTGCTCTTTTTTTATGACGGCGGAGTTGCCTTATCGAGTAGGGCAGTTTTCACTTGCCCTACTCGATTGCAGATGACTTTATCTGGAATCATATTGCAAAAGCATTGGGAGGAGTATTTCCTGGACAATTCGCGTTCAACTAGAGTATATCTGGTGCGCATGGACGTTTTGCGTAAAGCACAGTAAAGTCCGGCAGGTAATAATCTGCAGTTTCCAGGATCTTTTTCCGGTCGGAATCATTTGCAGGGTCCTCTACGGCGGCAGTCTGAAATCCAGCGGTTTTGGCAGAGGAGAGCGCCTGCAGGATATCTTCAAACACAACTGTTTCTGCTGGTTTTGCGTGTAGAGCAGCCGCGGCGATTTCATAAATCCGTGGTTCCCGTTTTGTCGTTTGATAATCCGTACAGACAAATAGATCCTGAAATATAGACAGGACATGGAGGCGAGTCAAGGCGGCTTTTGCAAGCTCTGCCTCTCCGACGGTGCAGAGCACCATAGGGATACCGGCGTCTGACAAGCCTCGCAAAAGCTTTTCAGCTCCTTTTTTTAGAGGCACTTCTTTTTTATAAAAATCTTCCGTGATCCGGTAAAGCCCGTTTCGGATTTCATCCTCGTTTTCTTTAAGATCATAATGTGCTTTCAGATAATGTACACTTTCCGGTATCGTCATAGGAAACAAGATATCTCGTAGATTTGTCTCTGGTGTTAAGCCATGCGCTAGTAGATACCTAGCGCCCAGTGTGTCCCAGATCGGCATGGAATCCAGTAGAGTGCCATCAATGTCAAATATTGCGGCGTGAACATTGTTTTTTATGAGACCGCGCACGATATCCGCGCCTGTAAGCTTTACAGTATAGTTCAATGAGTATAATAAACAATCTTCCATCCTGACTCCTTTACAGGTCTGCAGACATACATTACTTACTTTGTTCCAGCGCTTTCAGTGTCTGCTGCTTCAGGTCAGCTGTGGCAGCGGTAATATCCTCTTTTGCAAAAATGGCGGAGATTACTGCGATCCCGACGATGCCGGTACCGGAGAGCTCTTTGACATTATCTCGTGTGATTCCCCCGATGGCTATTACGGGAATGCTTACGGACCGGCAGATGTCCCGTAGAGTTTCGTGGCTTACTTCATCGGCATCATCCTTGGAGCCCGTTGGAAAAACAGCCCCTACACCCAGGTAATCGGCACCTGCTTTTTCTGCAGCGATTGCTTCTTCTACGGTTTGTGCAGACACGCCGAGGATCCGGTTGGGTCCAAGTTTTTGTCTTGCACAGTTTGCCTCCAGATCCTTCTGTCCTACATGCACGCCATCTGCATTGATTTCTACCGCCAGGTCAACATCATCATCCAGAACAAATGGAATGTGATATGTACGGCAAAGCGCCTGGATTTCAAGGGCTTCCGCTTTAAAGGAAGCCCGATCGAGATCCTTTTCTCTCAGCTGTATAAAGGTAGCCCCTCCCTTGATAGCTTTTTCCACCTGATCTTTGAGGCTGTCGCCATTTAGCCAGCGGCGATCCGTGACAGCATATAATAGTAAAGCATTTTTATCCTCTAGCATTTGTGCTCCTCTTTTGTTCAGCGAATTTCGTATTTTGCGCCTTTATCCAAGGTGCTACCATTCATGTTGTACACGGCGTCAATGATCCGATTTCGATATGTGGAGTTGCCATCCTCCGGATGCATATAAGAATATCCGATTTCACCTGCAAGTCCCATGGTGCATACCGCTGCAGCGGCAGCTTCCAGAGGATGCTCCGGATTTGCAGCCAGAAACGCGGCAGAAAGCCCGGATAACTGGCATCCGGTTCCGGTTATGGAGCTCATTTCCTTCCGACCATTGCGGATCACATAGCAGCTGGAAGCATTCGCAACAAGATCAATCGCACCGGTCATAGCGATGACACAGTCCGCAGCTTTGGCGTAGGTTTTGGCAAAGTTAACCATCTGATCGAGATTTTCATCAGTCACTACGTCCGCTGCATCCGCGTCCACGCCCTTTGTTGAACGGCTGCCAAGTGCAAGTGCCTTGAGTTCGCTGACATTCCCGCGGATCAGTGTAAAAGAAACTTCCTCCAGCAGCGAGGCGGCAGTGGTAGTACGCAGAGTGCTTGCCCCGGCACCAACGGGATCCAGTACGAGGATATGACCAAGCGAGGCAGCTTTTTTCGCTGCAAGGTGCATGCTCTCAATGGAGCGTTTGCGTAAGGTGCCGATGTTAATGTTTAAGGCAACACAGATGGAGGTGATATCCTCGACATCGTCCGGCTCATCGGACATGATAGGGCTTGCGCCGCAGGCCAGTATGATATTAGCGACATCATTGACGGTTACATAATTTGTGATGTTATGTACCAGCGGACTTTTTTTTCTTACGTTTTCAAGATACTCTCCAAGCATGAAATACTCCTTCCTGCTATGCCAAATCAGAGAAACAGCCGGAATTTTAAACTGTCAGTGGATTTGGCAATTTACGTTAGGATCTATGCCTACAAAAAAGGATGCTTCCTGACCGGAAACATCCTTTATGTACGTGGTTCTTCTATCCCTACGTTGGCATTATCCAA
>DJXY01000088.1:9915-10639 GCA_002449915.1 Oribacterium sp. UBA6992 | reverse complement strand
GGATAAACTGGATCCGAGTCTTGTGAAGCTGCCGATGGTCTCCAATATGGAGGAGTTCCGTATGCGTCCGACACCAAAGGCCATCATTGATAACATTATCCCGAGTTACCTCAATGGATTTATCTACAGTGCTCTGGTCGAATCCTTCTGCTCCGAGCAGAACGCGCGTATGACAGCAATGGATTCCGCCAACAGAAACGGTAAGGATCTGAAGCAGAGTCTGGCGATTCAGTACAATCGGCTCCGTCAGGCAAAGATTACGCAGGAAATCACCGAGGTAGTCGCGGGAGCACGAGCACAGAATAACGGAAGGAGATAAGTCAGGATGCAGACTGGCAGAATAATAGAAGTAAAGGGTCCGGTCGTCGACGTGGAGTTTGATGCACTGCCGCTTCCGGATCTGAGAACTGCTCTGGAGGTTGACAATCACGGCAAAAAGCAGGTCATGGAGGTTGCGCAGCAGATTGGAAACAATACCGTGCGCTGCATTATGATCGGAGCCAGTGAGGGACTGGAGCGGGAGATGCAGGTAACAAATACCGGACGCGGCATTTCCGTGCCGGTAGGTGATAAAACCTTAGGTAGATTATTTAATGTACTGGGTGAGACCATTGACGGAAAGCCGGCTCCGGAGACGGAGGAGAAGTGGGAAATCCACAGAAAGCCGCCGAAGTTTGTGGATCAGAGTCCGGTACAGGAAATCCTGGAAACAGGTATCAAGGTT
>DJXY01000088.1:0-9841 GCA_002449915.1 Oribacterium sp. UBA6992 | reverse complement strand
TATGCCAAGGGCGGCAAGATCGGTCTTTTTGGAGGCGCCGGTGTAGGTAAAACCGTCCTGATCCAGGAGCTGATCCGTAACGTGTCCACAGAGCACGGAGGATATTCGATTTTTACCGGTGTCGGAGAGCGTTCCCGTGAGGGTAATGACCTCTACAGTGAGATGAGTGCCTCCGGCGTTATTAAAAACACTGCACTGGTGTTTGGTCAGATGAACGAGTCTCCTGGTGCGAGAATGCGGGTTGCGGAAACCGGACTCACGATGGCGGAGTATTTCCGTGATGTTGAGCATAAGGATGTACTGCTCTTTATTGATAATATTTTCCGTTTTGTACAGGCAGGCTCCGAGGTTTCCTCACTGCTTGGTCGTATGCCGTCAGCCGTTGGTTACCAGCCGACACTGGCAACGGAAATGGGTCAGCTTCAGGAGCGGATCGCTTCCACAAGACATGGCTCTGTTACCTCTGTACAGGCGGTTTATGTACCGGCAGATGATCTTACAGATCCGGCGCCGGCAACCACCTTTGCCCATCTGGACGCGACGACCGTGCTTTCCCGTAAGATCGTAGAGCAGGGTATTTATCCTGCCGTAGATCCGCTGGAATCCTCATCCAGGATTCTTACGGAGGATATTGTCGGCAAGGAACACTATGAGACTGCGCAGAAGGTACTCCAGATTCTTGAGAAGTACAAGGAGCTGCAGGATATCATTGCAATCCTGGGTATGGAGGAGCTTTCCGAGGAAGATAAGCTGACGGTGTATCGTGCGCGTAAGATCCGTAACTTCCTGTCCCAGCCGTTCTTTGTAGGAGAGCAGTTCACAGGTATTCCCGGTAGATATGTACATCTGGAGGACACCATCCATGGATTCCAGTCGATTATCAAGGGCGAGATGGATGACTATCCTGAGAGTGCATTCTTTAATGTCGGCACCATTGAGGATGTAAAGAAGAAGGCGGAAAATAAACATGAGTGAGGCA
The DNA here is from genome assembly GCA_002449915.1 of Oribacterium sp. UBA6992. Classification (GTDB taxonomy): domain Bacteria; phylum Bacillota; class Clostridia; order Lachnospirales; family Lachnospiraceae; genus Oribacterium. The sequence continues at coordinate 8,862 of DJXY01000088.1, read as the reverse complement.
GTATTCAGTCTCCGGGTGATTGCTTCCAACAAGGTCTTTTATGATGCGCATGCCACCTACCTTAAGATAAATACCCTGGACGGATCCTTTGGCTTTATGGCGCATCATGCACCGGTGGTAGTTGCGGTAGAAACCGGCCCGATGGCAATTGTAAAGCCGGACGGGACCAGGATCGAGGTCGTTGTCAGCGGCGGTATCCTGTCCTGTGCCAACAACCGTATTACCGTGCTTGTGGATACGTGCGAAACCGCGGATGAAATTGATGTCCGCCGTGCGGAGGAAGCCAAGGAACGGGCAGAGGAACAGCTGCGTCAGAAGCAGAGCATCGGAGAATACAAAATGTCGCAGTCATCGCTTGCGAGAGCGCTCAGCCGACTGGAGTTCTCCAAAAAGCATTATATCTGATACTAGGGTCTCATCTGAACGGACAGTCTCCGGGCAGATGAGACCCTATTTGTATCAATTTGTATCTATCTGTAGCTGCCGGTATTTGCCGGATCTGGATCAGGTATATACCAGATTTCGATCAGGGACTTGTTATTTTTACAGAAAAGTACTAGAATATGAGCATTATCGGCAAAGCTTCAGATACAGCTAAGGTAAGGAGAGATATGCTTAGTCCAAAACAGAAAAAGACAATATCTGCGGTGATTGTCGTTGCACTGGCATTGGCTATGGTGCTGACGATGGTCCTCCCATATATTGCCCGAGGTTAAACACAGGATGTGAGCGGTGGCCATGGTATGGTCATCGCTTTTTTGTTGGTTGTGACCACGTCTCTCGCACTGCTTCTTTTTTTACGTTCCGAAAAACGACGAAGCGCGAGAGATTGGAAACTACCCGCCAAGCAGGCGGTATTTTTAACTGCCTGTGAGCTGAGGCAATTGAGACAGGTGAGGCAAACGAGACTTTGAAACGTGGAACATAAAGGGAGGCGCTATGTATCAGATTACCCCGGGACAGGATCTTTTGTGCATCGGATACACCGGACTCTATGGGACCAGATACATCCTGGACCGTAAGCTTGATAAAATCACAAGCCATTTCAGCAGAACCTATCTCACGGAGGAGACACAGCACCTTGACAAGCTCCCGCGGATTGACATCAGAGACCATAGGATATCTGTTGAAAATATCCCGATTCTGACACGTACCGGAGTTCCTGTCAGAGAGGATGAGCCGGAGCTTGTCGCGATGCTCAATGCCGGTGAGCTAAGCTATGGTGCGATTTCCGACCTGCTTCCGTCCTTTGAAATGAAGTACGGCGTAAGCAAGATCCGAGAGATCCGGGAGGGCGGTATCCTTTCCGCACTTTGGAATTTCTGTGCCGAGGAGGGACGCGATCCCGCGACCGGGCGGATTCTTTCACCAGGTCCCGGATGCGAATACTTCCTGAGCCGGATCCCCGTGCTGCAATTTACAGTAGAGCTTTGCGAGTGCCTGGAGCTCATGCCATTCAGGATTTACGCCGGCGGAGCATATCTTGCTGCGGCATCGCAGGGGTATCGCCTCTGTGAGGAGCTGAACCGGTTGGGCGTTTCCGCATCGGTTTTTGGACATCTCACTGCCGGACGGCAGCGTCTCAGGATGGATGGGGCGGAACCAGGCTTTCTTACCAATGAACATCGAGACGAGATTGATAAAATTTAGTTGAATTTAAGCCGGAATTCATTGATGATACCTTAGATTCAAGGTAAAATGAGAGCGTTGGCATCGTTTATAAAAATCCAGACAGGAGTGTTATATATGAGAGAAAGAATACTTGCCATTCTTGAAAAAAATTCAAGACTTACGGTCAAAGAGCTTGCGTCGATTTTAGGAGAAGACGAGGCAATGATTGCTCATGAAATCGAGGCAATGGAAAATGAGCATATTATCTGCGGCTATCACACGCTGATCAACTGGGACAAAACCAAGGATGAACGGGTGGATGCCCTGATTGAGGTTAAGGTTACTCCACAGCGTGGCATGGGCTTTGACAACATTGCTGAGCGGATTTATCAGTATGATGAGGTGGACGCGGTGTACCTTATGAGCGGTGCATTTGATTTCATGGTACTGATCAAGGGTAAGACCATGAAGGAGGTTGCAAGCTTTGTATCCATGAAGCTGTCTCCGATGGACTCGATTCTTTCCACATCGACACACTTTGTGCTTAAGAAGTACAAGGATCACGGCACGGTCATTGATCAGCCAAAGTCAGATGAGAGAATGAAGGTGTCCCCATGAGAAATCCATTAAATGACAGGATCACGAGTCTTGAGCCGAGCGGGATCCGTAAGTTCTTCGATATTGTGGCGGAGATGGATGACGCTATCTCTCTCGGAGTGGGAGAACCGGATTTTGATACCCCGTGGCATGTCCGCGAGGAGGGTATTCACTCTTTGGAACGGGGCAGAACCTTTTATACCTCTAATTCCGGCTTAAAGGAGCTTCGTGAGGAGATCATCCGGCTCATCAAGAGAAGATATGATGTGCACTATGATCCGTTATCTGAATGTATGGTGACGATTGGCGGTTCTGAAGCGATTGATATTGCCATGCGTGTGATGCTGAGTCCGGGCGATGAGGTTTTGATTCCACAGCCAAGTTATGTAAGCTACGTACCATGCTGTATCATGGCAGGTGGTACACCGGTACCGATTGAGCTCGAGGAGAAGGATGAGTTCCGTCTGACACCGGAGAAGCTTGCTGCCAAAATTACGCCCAAAACTAAGATTCTGGTGCTGCCGTTTCCTAATAATCCAACTGGCGCGATTATGGAGTACGAGGATCTTGCGAAACTCGTGCCGATCATAGAAGAGCATGATCTTTATGTGATTTCGGATGAGATTTATTCTGAGCTTTCCTACAAGGGTAAGGTACACTCCATCATAGAGTTCCCCGGGATGAGAGAGCGTACGGTTTACATCAATGGATTTTCCAAGGCGTATGCTATGACCGGGTGGCGACTCGGATATGCCTGTGCACCGCAGATGATTCTGCAGCAAATGTTGAAGCTTCATCAATTTTCTATTATGTGTGCGCCGACAACCTCGCAGTATGCCGCAGTGGAGGCGCTCCGAAACGGAGATGAGGATATCGCAAGGATGAGAGAAGCCTATGACCAGCGGAGGAAGTATCTTGTGTCAAGACTTCGTGAGATGGGCATGGAATGCTTTGAACCGTATGGTGCGTTTTATGTATTTCCGTCAATTAAGCGCTTTGGTATGAGCTCGGATGAATTTGCGACAAGACTCCTAAGAGAGGAGAAGGTTGCGATTGTGCCGGGTACTGCTTTTGGTGCGTGTGGAGAGGGATATATGAGGATTTCCTATGCATACTCACTGCAGGATCTCAAAAAGGCGCTGGAACGAATGGAGCGCTTTGTGAACGGCATAAAGAAAGAAAAGGGACTTTTGTAATGGCTTGGTATGATTGCGCGATTTTTTATCACATGTATCCTCTTGGTATGGTGGGTGCAGAGCGTGTCAATGATGGAGGCATAGTGCATCATCGTTTTGGTGAGCTCAATGCATTTCTGCCATATCTCAAGGTCCTGGGCTGCAATGCAATATACATCGGACCTGTGTTTGAATCCGGTTCTCATGGATATGATACTTATGATTATAAGAAAATAGACCGGAGACTGGGCAGCAACGAGGATTTTAAAAAATTTGTAACGGATGCGCATAATTACGGGATCCGGGTTGTTGTTGATACCGTGTTTAATCATACGGGACGCGGATTTTTTGCCTTTCAGGATATAAAGGAGCATGGACCGTCCTCCCGCTATGGGTCCTGGTATAAGGGGGTCCGTTTTGATCAGCGTTCTCCGATGGGAGATAACTTCAGCTACAGTGCCTGGCATGGAGCCAATGAACTGCCGGAGCTTAACTTTAACAATGAGGAGGTCCGGAAGTATCTGATCGATGTGGTACGGTACTGGGTCAAAGAGTTTGACATTGATGGACTCCGCCTGGACTGTGCGGATGTACTGGACCTTCAGTTCCAGAAAAGCCTCCGATACTTTACCAATGAAATGAAGCCGGAATTCTGGCTGATGGGTGAAGTGATCCATGGAGAGTATGCAAGGTGGGTAAACCCGGAGACATTGCATTCGGTTACCAATTATGAGCTTCATAAGTCGATTTACTCCGGCTTTAACTCACATAATTTCTTTGAGATTGCGCATAACATTAACCGGAATATCAATATCGCCAATGATCTCTATACCTTCCTTGAGAATCATGATGTGGATCGGATTGCCTCCAAGCTTGATAACAAGGCGGACTTAAAACCATGTTATATGGCGCTGTTTACCCTGCCGGGGCACCCGTCGATTTACTATGGTGGAGAGTTCGGACTGGAGGGCAGAAAAAACGGAGGGGATGATTCACCGCTTCGCCCCAGGATTTCCGAGGAGGAGATGAAGCCCAACCGCTTTACCTCATATATCGCGAAGCTTGCGGAGATTCATGGTAAAAACTCCGAGCTGCATATGGGCAGATATAAGGAGCTCTATCTCCAGTGCAGACAGTGGGCGTATGCAAGGATGGATCAGAACAGCTGCGTTATTACTGCCCTTAACAATGATGATCAGGGTGCGGCATTTTACGTTCCGCTTCCGAGACCGGCATCCATTGCCTTTGATCTCATTACGGAGGACGAAATTCCGATCGAAAACGGCAGAATCATGGTAAATCTCGGACCACATGCTGGTCAGATGATAAAAATCAAGTAAGTATAATTAAGACGTATGCAGCAAAACCGGGTGACCATATGGTCACCCGGTTTTTGTTGATAAAATTATAGGATAATTGACATTCTGCACAAATCTGTTGGTCGCATAAGTTTATATTTTGTAATATAATAAAGCTATTGATAGATCAGGATACGGACGAGTATCGGCATTAAGGAGGATATATGGTTAGGAAGTCAAATCGCTCTGCGGGTAAGGCGACGACAAAAAAAGCACCTGTAAAGCAGCTGGATCCGGTTTTTCTGACGCAGCTTGACAGATACCTTTTTGGAGAGGGCAGAAATTATAAGATTTATCAGAAGATGGGTGCCCATCCGGCTGTATTGGATGGAAAAAAGGGAATGCACTTTGCGGTATGGGCACCTCATGCCAAGGCTGTTTCGCTGGTTTGTGACCGGAATCACTGGGATCCGTCGGCGAACTATATGCTTCCGCTGGAGGACAGCGGGATCTACGAGGGATTTATTGAGGGCATGGGGTTTGACGAGATCTACAAATATGCAATTACCACCCAGCAGGGAGATATCCTCTATAAGGCAGATCCTTACGGCTTTTCCGCAGAGTTCCGCCCTGGCACGGCATCTAAAACAGCAGATATTGATAACTTCCGCTGGACAGATCAGAAATGGATGACGGAACGTGCCGCAAAGCCGACATTCGCACAGCCGATGTCGATTTACGAGTGCCACCTTGGCTCCTGGAAAAAGACCGATAATCCTGAAATGAACGGATTTATGAATTACACGGAGGCGGCAAGGGAGCTTGCAAGGTACTGTAACGATATGGGATACACCCATGTAGAGCTTATGGGTATCGCGGAGCATCCTCTGGATGCTTCGTGGGGATATCAGGTGACCGGATATTATGCACCGACCTCACGGTATGGCACGCCAAAGGAGTTTATGTATCTTGTGGATTATCTCCATCAGCATGGGATCGGAGTAATTCTTGACTGGGTACCGGCACATTTTCCAAAGGATGCGCAGGGACTGGCGGATTTTGATGGAACACCGACGTATGAATATGCTGACCCGAGAATGGGAGAGCATCCGGACTGGGGAACAAAGATTTTTGACTACTCTAAAAATGAGGTGAAAAATTTCCTGATCGGCAATGCACTGTACTGGTACGATGAGTACCATATCGATGGACTGCGGGTGGATGCAGTGGCTTCGATGCTGTATCTGGATTATGGACGTAAGGCAGGAGAGTGGGTGCCTAATAAGTACGGCGGAAATGGAAATCTTGATGCCATGGAGTTCTTTAAGCATTTAAACTCTGTAATCCGTGGACGGAAGGATGGAACCATCATCATTGCGGAGGAATCTACCGCATGGCCTAAGGTAACGGCGGCGCCGGAGGATGACGGGCTTGGTTTTACCTATAAGTGGAATATGGGCTGGATGCATGATTTCCTGAATTATATGAAGCTGGATCCGCTATTCCGTAAGGGCGCGCATAATCTCATGACCTTTGGTATGAGCTATGCAACCTCGGAAAAGTTTATCCTGGTACTCTCACATGATGAGGTGGTTCATCTTAAGTGCTCAATGATCAATAAGATGCCGGGAGAGGGCAAGGATAAGTTCAGTAACCTGAAGTGCGGCTATTTCTTTATGTTTGGTCATGCCGGTAAGAAGCTGCTCTTTATGGGTCAGGACTTTGCTCAGTATCATGAGTGGGATGAAAATGCTCCGCTTGACTGGTTCCTTTTGAATGAGCCGGATAATAAGGATATGCAGAATTTTGTCCGGGATCTGCTGCATCTCTATCGTAAATATCCTGCGATGTACGAGCTGGATGATTCCTGGGATGGATTTGAATGGATTAATGCCAATGATGCGGACCGGTCAATTTTCAGCTTCATCCGTAAGGACCATACCGGCAAAAACAGTCTTGTATTTGTAGTCAATATGACGCCGGTAGCGCGGGATGATTATATGGTCGGCGTACCTAAGGCCGGTAGATATACCTTGCTTTTTAATGAGCATGGAACCGTAAAGCCGAAATCATGTAAAACTGTATATGTGGCCAAAAAAGGAGAATGTGATGGAAAGCCGTATCGCGTAGAGTATCCGCTTCCGCCTTATGGATGCGCAGTATTTCGGTTTAATTATTGACCTTGTCTTTTCCGGTTATCTTTTCCGGTGCATAAATGGCATCCGTGCGTGACGTAGTTTCTGAGCCGATCGACGTTACATAGCTGCAAATAAGCCGCTCGCTGAGAGATCATTTGATCTATACCAGCTGGCGGCTTTTGTTGTGAAAAAGGATACCGTAATTTTCCGATGTACATGCGCCACTTGACAATCGGTGAGAATCCATTAAGATTAATATCGCTCTTTTGGTATATCAGGAAGGAAGTGACGATGTTAAATCAGTTTTCAAGAACCCAGCTTGTCCTTGGTGGTGAAGCCATGGACATTTTAAAGCATGCCAGGGTTATTGTTTTTGGAATCGGCGGTGTCGGTGGCTATACGGCAGAGGTGCTGGCGAGATCGGGTGTAGGAACCATAGATCTCGTGGATGATGATCTGGTCTGCCTTACCAACCTGAACCGTCAGTTGATTGCAACCCGCAAAACCGTGGGGAAATATAAGGCTGATGTTATGGCGGAACGTATCCATGAAATCAATCCGGACTGCGTTGTCAATGTACATAAAACTTTTTATCTTCCGGAGACGAAGGATGAATTTGACTTCTCAGCATATTCTTATGTAGTAGACGCGGTGGACACGGTAACTGCCAAGATTTCTCTTGTTATGGCAGCAAAAGAGGCAGGTGTCCCGATTATGAGTTCTATGGGTGCCGGCAATAAGCTGGATCCGACAAAGCTTGAAGTTGCGGATATTTATAAGACATCGGTGGATCCGCTGGCAAGAGTTATGCGGCGAGAGCTTAAAAAGCGGGGAGTGAAGCATCTTAAGGTAGTGTATTCCACGGAGAAGCCTCTGCGGCCGCTGGAGGATATGGCAAACAGCTGCAGATATCACTGCATCTGTCCACCGGGGGCAAAGCATAAATGCACGGATCGGAGAGACATCCCGGGTTCCGTTGCGTTTGTACCACCGGTTGCGGGGATGATCATCGGAGGAGAAGTCGTCAAGGATTTGACGAAAGATGCCCGGCTGAGAGCAAGAGCAGCAGAAGCAGATGCATAAACGAAGCAGTCGTAAGCTCACTGATAAAGTGAGATTGCGACCGCTTTTTTTGCGACAGCGTAAATTTCTTTTCTACAAGACTTACTCCTCGGGAAGCTTTGCCATCAAAACATCCAGTGCGGTGACAACTGCGCATCCAATTTCCAGCACGAGGATCAGGGGAAACAGCCGCTTAAAAACGGCAGCGCCCTTCAGAAACCATATAAGAGAGGGGAGAAGCGCCATAAATGCAAGGCTTAGGATCAGCTTACGGTGAATTGCCCGGTCACGCTTTTCTATATCCAGAGTTTCCTTAAGCTCCTTGGATTTGGGCTTTTCTGATGCAGATGCAGAGGAAGCTGGTTCAGCTTTGTTTGTTTTATGAAATAAAGCTTTGATAAAGCTGCCGCTGCCCACTTTTGAAAGGTCGGATACCTCAGGAAATTCATTATCCTTAAGACTCACCGTTTTGCAGCAGGTATTTTCATTTTGAGGGGAAAGCGGATCAGGCTCCCGGTCAGATGGAAAGGTGTACAAATCCTCATGTGTCCAGTCATCCTCGGAATTATGGATCAGACCATCCTGGGTGCCTGCTTCAGACGCAGTGGGTAACGGTGCCTCCTCCCGCAGCATAAGGATCCCGTCTTTTATTTCCGTAAAGGGCATATCCTGCGTCCTGCTGAGCGCTTGACTTTTGTTAGTGAGCCTGGTAGGTTCCTCTGACGCCTTGGATTCTTTTTCCAGATTGAGATCGGTAATGTGGATCAGAGACTGTATGGTAAAAAAATCCTTGGATGATTCCTGAAACAGCGAATATGCAAGGATTACGGTTCGGTCCTGAGAGTAATCGATCTGCTCCAGGATGAATTTCAGCATCCGTTTCAGGTCCTCTGTAAAATTAATTTCCTGTCCGGGGAGCAGTGTATAGTAAAAGCACTTTTTTTCTTCATCAAAAAAGACGGTATCCGGAGAGAGCAGGAG
>DJXY01000093.1 GCA_002449915.1 Oribacterium sp. UBA6992 | reverse complement strand
GGTACAGATTGCCTGCAATCAGGTACTAATGCAGTTTGGCGGGACCATCTATGTGTCGGTTATGACCATCGTATCCTCTGTGAGGTCAATCCTGGATGTGCCGGTTTCCGCCGTGACGGAGGGCACATCACCGGTCATCAGCTTTAATTATGGCGCAAGGCGTCCTGCAAATGTAAAAAAGGCGATTAAAATCATGATGTCGCTTGCTTTGCCCTACACATTTCTTGTCTGGCTTCTGATTATGATCAATCCTGGTTTATTTATACGGATCTTCAGCAGCGATGATACGATTATGCAGGATGCCTCCCGCGCACTGCATCTTTATTTTATGGCGTTTATTTTTCAGTCTCTGCAATACAGCGGACAGACGGTATTTAAAGCACTCAATAAGAAAAAACAGGCTATTTTTTTCAGCCTCTTCCGTAAAGTCATACTTGTTGTGCCTCTTACATACATTCTGCCGCATGTGGCGCAGCTTGGGACCGACGGAGTCTTCATCGCCGAACCTGTTTCCAATCTGATCGGCGGTATTGCATGCTTCTCGGCAATGCTCCTTAGCATCTGGCCGGAGCTTAATGCCATGGACAAAAACCACAGAGTGTAATCAGGCAAAAGTATAAGTATAAAAAGAGGTCTGGCAAAGGTGGTAAACGATGAACCAAAACTTTGCGTGACAGTAACAAAATGTAAAAGCAGAGGGAGCATTTTATGAAGCATAATTTAAAACCCTGGCAGGTGATCAGCAAAAAAAGAATCGTGGATTCCAAATGGCTTAAGGTCGATGAGGAATCCTGTCTCAATGGCAATGGTGTACTGGTGGATCATTTTTATATTGAGTCCCGACCGGAGTTTGCCCTGATCGTGGCATTTGATCAGGATAAAAATCTGCTGGTTGTGAAGCAGTACCGTCACGGCGTACAGCATGTCATGACAGAGCTTCCTGCCGGCATGATCGAGATCGATGAGGAGCCGATGCATGCTGCAAAGCGGGAGCTGCTGGAGGAAACCGGGTATGAAGCGGAAGCATGGACGCATCTTTTTGATCTTGCGGAAAATGGCAATGACAGTAATCGTCACGCGCACTGCTTTATGGCGTCCGGACTTCATCGAGTGGCGGAGCAGCAGCTGGATGATACCGAGGATCTCACGTATCAGTGGATTCCGTATGACGAGGTGGTCCGGATGCTTAGGACAGGTGAATTTGAGCAAGCCTTTGTGAACGCTGCCATTTACCGGGCAATCGACCGGATGGACCATGAGATGGAGCATCAGACGGATCTGACGAAGCAGTAAAAATATAGGCTGTCTTTTAGGGCAGCAGAATGGAGATAAGGGTCATTATGAAAAAAAATCTGCTTGTTGCGCAGTCGGGCGGACCGACAGCTGCGATAAATGCAACACTTGCCGGGATTATTGAGAGAGCCTTTGAAAATCCTGAGATCGAACATGTTCTGGGTGCGGATTACGGGATACAGGGCGTGCTTCAGGAGCATTTTATCGATCTCTCCGTTAAAATCCCCGAGCTTGCGTTAGCTGAAATTGGCGGCGTGGATCAAAATGGTGAGGTGGATCCGGAGGCACTGGATGGCGGACTTATGCGGATCCTCGACCGTCTCAGTACGACACCGGCGGCGGCACTTGGTTCCTGCAGATATAAGCTGAAGGACCCGGGAGTAGATCCCTCGGAATTTGAGCGGATCATTGCAATTTTTAAAAAGTATAACATCGGATATTTCATCTATATCGGCGGTAACGATTCCATGGATACGGTGTGGAAGCTGTCTCAATATATTAAAAGCAAGGGAATCGAGGACATTACGGTTGTGGGGGCGCCCAAGACGATTGACAATGATCTCTACGGCATCGACCACTGCCCGGGCTTTGGCTCTGCGGCAAAATATATTGCGACGACAATTTCCGAGCTTGAACGGGAGCTGCTTGTATATGATATGCCATATGTGATCATTGTAGAGATGATGGGCAGGAATGCAGGCTGGCTTACGGCTGCTGCGGCGCTTGCCGAAAATCAGAATGCAAGAGTTCCGTACCTGATCTATCTGGAGGAGGTTCCGTTTGACTTAAATGAATTTATTTCTGATCTCCGTGCTGAGATGTCGGTTCATAAAAATATCATAGTGGCAATTTCCGAGGGCATCCGGGATCGTTCGGATAAGATGATTTGTGATTACGGAGCGGAGAATCGACCGAAGGATGCATTCGGACACGTAATTGCTTCCGGCGCCGGCAAGGTATTGGAGAATGCCGTCAAGAGCAACATTGGCTGCAAGGTGCGGTCGATTGAACTGAATCTCCTGCAGCGCTGCGCGGGGCATCTCCTCTCACGTACGGATATCCGGGAGTCAAGAGCCCTCGGGAAAAATGCCGCGGAGCTTGCATTCGCTGGAAAGAACGGGTGTATGTCGACGCTTCGGCGGATTTCTGCACTTGGAGATGCGGAATATAAGGTTGTGTACGATTCTGTGGACATCAGGGAGGTTGCCAATAAGGAAAAGAAGGTGCCTGAAAAATGGATTTCTTCAGAAGGAAACGGTGTGACGCAGGAGTGCATAAATTATCTTAAGCCGCTGATTCAGGGAGAGCTGTCCTGCGAGTTTGAAGGTGGCATCCCGAAATATGTCGTTTTTCGGTGAGAATAGAAGGAAGATGAGTATATGGAAATCCGAATCGGAGATCGAAAGCTGTTGCTTCTTTATAATGCTTCGGCGGGTACCGGGGTTGCGCGCCGTAATCTATATCAGCTGATCACGCAGTTAGCGGAAAAGGGCTGTGAGACAGTGGCATATCCGATTCTGCCGAAGCGGGGACTCACCACCGAGCGGATCGTGGAGACGCTCAAGGAGAGGGGACAGCATTTTGATTATATCGCCTGCTGCGGAGGCGATGGAACGTTAAATCATCTTGTCAACGCCCTGATGCAGGCAGGCTGGAACGAGATTCCGGTGCTGTATGTGCCGACGGGGACGACCAATGATTTTGCACGTTCACTGCATATCCCGGGAGACCCGGCACGAAGTGCAGCGCTGCTTGATCACGGGCAGGCTTTCTGTTATGACATCGGACAGTTTGAGAACCGGTATTTCAATTATGTTGCCGCCTTTGGTGCTTTTACAGCAGTGAGCTATGAGACCGACCAGAATATGAAAAATGCCATCGGCTATGCGGCGTACATCCTTACCGGGGTGCTGTCGGCGTCGGATAGTCTCATGTCCCGGATCCATATGCGGATTGAGCATGACGGCATCATTGAGGAGGATGCGTATCTTTTTGGCGCGGTATCCAATACAACCTCGGTTGCGGGCATCAAAAGTCCGGCGCTCTCCAAGGCGGAAATGGACGATGGAATGTTTGAAGTGATCCTCATTAAAGCCCCGGATGATCTTAATGATGTGCGGGAAATTCTGCAGAGTCTCGCGCAGGGCAATACGGAGGGTGGATACTTCCGGGTGTTCCGTACGGATGAGGTGCGCTTTGCGGCTGATCAGGAGGTCTCCTGGACACTGGATGGGGAGAATGGAGGCGAGATCGAGTCTGCCGTGGTGCGTGTTATGCCAAAGGCAGTCCGGATCCTGGTGCCGGACCGACGCTTATCGTAATGCAACGCATACATGGGAGCACGCCTCATGCTTTGTGAATGCTACCTTGCGCAGACCGGGCAGGCTTTGGTGATGCCATTACGCTCTGCTTCCATGAGGCTGCCGGAGGAGAGATCTTCGCCGTGTACGCGCAGCTTGCTGCAGCCGGCATTCTTATGGTATGTCGTTTCCTCGGGATCCCAGTATACGGTCTGGTTGGCAGCCGCAGGAGAGGAGTGGGTCTGCTTATCTGAAGTGGGGCTTCCGTAATTGGTATTGCTGTGCATGTGTCCGGATGGACCATTTGCTTCCTTTTTGGTGCCTCCGGTCACAGTCGGAACGACAGGATCTGTTTTTTTAGAGCCGGCATCTGAGGTACCGGAGGATGAAGCGCCGGATTTATCTGTCTTGCTGCTTTCACTTCTGTCTGTGCCGTCTGCATGATCAATGTGAACTTTATGGACAACTGGCACCGAGGAATCGTGACTGCCGGATGCAGAATTTCGTGTGCTGTTTTTGGAATGCACAGAGGATGTGGTCCCGGAGGATTCTGTTCCGGCAGTATGGGTACCAATCGCTGTGGCAGCCGGTGCCATGCCAAGGAAACGGCGGGTTTGCGTGATGCCATGATCCGACCAGGCGCCGTCCGGGTCTACGGTAAAGCCGTCAGGCGTTGTTGTATTGACATAGAGATATCCGTCCTCGTCAAACGCGTAGCATTGGTAAATGCCGTCACCGTTACCATCCAGCCATTGCCAGGAGGAAGCGGGCCAAGTGCTGTCATCATTTTGATACCACCATCCGATCTGGTTTTGCTGCCACTGTCCGCCAAATGCGGGTAGGGAGCAGGCAAGACTTAGGAAAATTCCCGGAAGAATCTGCTTTAATTTCATAATAATCTCCATTCCGTCACCATCGGGCGGTGACTTTTTCACCGGCACTTCCGCACAATGGGTTCAAGCTGTAGTACGTTGGTGAGCGGCTTTGAGACGCTAATTTCATACCTCATAGAGGTATTTTAGCATGCTGTGGAGCAGGCTTTATTACGGAGATATTACGGTTTCCAGACTAATATTTTCCGGA
>DJXY01000073.1 GCA_002449915.1 Oribacterium sp. UBA6992 | reverse complement strand
TGGAACATCTCGCCGGCACCCTCGGCATCGGATGCCGTGATCAGTGGAGTGTGCACATATACAAAGCCTCTCTCCTGGAAAAATACATGGATGGCATAGGCGATGAGGGAGCGCACACGGAATACCGCCTGGAAGGTATTGGTTCTCGGGCGGAGATGCGCCATGGTACGGAGATATTCAAGTGTGTGCCGCTTTTTCTGGAGCGGATAATCCGGAGTGGTTGCACCCTCGAGCGTTACCTCGGATGCCTGTACCTCAAACGGCTGCTTTGCATCCGGCGTGGCAATCAGCTTGCCCTTTACGATGACTGCAGCGCCAACGCCAAGCTTGGCAGTCTCGGCGAAGTTCTGCATATCATCATGATAGACCACCTGCAGCGGTGTAAAAAAGGTACCATCGGAAATGACCAGGAAGCCAAAGGACTTGGAGTCACGGTTAGAACGAACCCAGCCGCCAACGGTCACCTCTTTATCATAATACTGCTCTTTCTTTTTAAATATTTCCCTCAAGGTTAAGATGTCCATAATGCACCCCTCAATTCATAAGATAAACGTAAACATTATACTTGATATTCCTTGCCATTTCAACGCTTCCGGGCAGAATCTTGCCTCTGTGAATATCTGTGCATTTTTGAAATGACTTTAAGATATAATGCTTAAATGCAGCATGTCAATATTTACGTAAATCATAAAAATGCCTAAAAGAGTCCTGGAATTTTTAATATCTTAGGTAAATATTGCTGTTTATTATGTTCACATAAAATTCATTCGGTGCTATAATATTAAAAGCTAGAAGTTCTTGCAATACATACTAGAGAGGTGAAGACGTGATTAAAAAAGAAATGATCGCCATGCTGTTGGCTGGCGGCCAGGGTTCCCGCCTTGGTGTACTCACAAAAAATGTTGCAAAACCGGCAGTATCCTTTGGCGGAAAATATTCTATTATTGATTTTCCTCTATCCAATTGTATCAACTCAGGAGTCGATACGGTTGGCGTACTTACGCAGTATCAGCCGTTACGTCTTAACGCCCATATCGGAATCGGTATTCCATGGGATCTTGACCGTAACAGAGGCGGTGTGACTGTTCTGCAGCCATATGAATCCCAGAGTGGCTCCAACTGGTTTTCCGGTACAGCCAATGCCATTTATCAGAACATCCGCTACATCGATCAGTATGATCCGGATTATGTTTTGATTCTTTCCGGCGATCATATTTATAAGATGGACTATGAAGTGATGCTGGAGTACCACAAGGCGATGAAGGCAGATCTGACCATTGCGTCCATGCCGGTTCCGATGGAGGAGGCAAGCCGCTTTGGTATCACTGTCACCGATGAAAACAACCGGATCATTGATTTCCAGGAGAAACCTAAGGAGCCGAAGAGCAATCTGGCATCCATGGGTATCTATATTTTTACCTGGAAGGTGCTGAGAGATGCGCTGATTAAAAATAAGGATGTGCCGGAGTGTGATTTTGGCAAGCACATTATTCCTTATCTTTTTGAAAATCAAAATCCGATCTATGCCTATGAGTTTAACGGCTACTGGAAGGACGTAGGGACACTGCAGTCCTACTGGCAGGCAAATATGGAGCTGGTTGCGATCATTCCGGAGTTTAATCTCTATGAGGAGTATTGGAAGATTTACACACAGACGGATACCGCGGCACCGCAGTATATTTCGGAGGATGCCAGGGTAGAGAGATCCATTGTATCCGAGGGCTGTGAGATTTTTGGCGAGGTTCATAATTCCGTCATCAGTGCAGGTGTAACGATTGAGGCCGGCGCTTTTGTACAGGACTGCATCATCATGGCCAATACCGTGGTTAAGGCGGGAGCAAGACTGGATAAGGCAATCGTCGCGGAAAATGTCGTCATCGGTGAGAACTGCGAAATCGGTGTCGGAGAGTTTGCTCCTTCCGTATATGATCAGAGGGTATATAATGCGGATCTTGTTACGATCGGTGAAAATTCAGTTATTCCCGATCACGTAAAGGTCGGCAGAAATACTGCAATTTATGGCGTAACGACAGCTGAGGATTATCCTGAAGGATTACTTCCAAGCGGTGGAGCGATCATTAAGGAGGACGAGAGATTATGAGAGCAATTGGTATTATTTTAGCAGGCGGCAACAACAAGCGAATGAGAGAGCTGTCCAACAAGAGAGCCATCGCGGCGATGCCGGTGGCAGGCAGCTTCCGTGCCATTGACTTTGCACTTTCCAATATGTCCAACTCTCATGTTCAGAAGGTTGCAGTCCTCACCCAGTATAACTCGGGATCACTGAACCAGCATCTGTCCTCCTCCAAATGGTGGGATTTCGGACGGAAGCAGGGCGGACTCTATGTCTATACACCGACCATTACGGCACAGCGCAGCGACTGGTTCCGCGGTACAGCAGACGCCTTGTATCAGAACCTGACATTTTTAAAGCAGTCTCATGAGCCGTATGTCATCATTGCGTCCGGTGATGGTATTTATAAGCTCGATTATGGCAAGGTACTCGAGTACCATATTGAAAAGAAGGCGGACATTACCGTTGTCTGCAAGCAGATGGATCCTGACGAGGATGTTTCCCGCTTTGGATGCATTAAGGTAAATGACGATGGCCGTATCGTTGAGTTTGAGGAGAAACCGGTTGCTACCGACGCCAATATCATTTCCTGCGGTATCTATGTTATCCGCAGACGTCAGCTGATCGAGCTTCTGGAAAAGGCAAACGATGAGGACAGATATGATTTTGTAAAGGACATCCTGGTACGGTACAAGAACATCAAGAGGATCTATGCCTACAAGATGGACAGCTACTGGAGCAACATCGCATCCGTAGAGTCATATTACAAGACCAATATGGACTTCCTTAACAGGGATCTCCGTAACTATTTCTTTAAACAGCAGCCGGGCATTTACACAAAGCTGGCAGACAATCCTCCTGCAAAGTACAATCCGGACAGCAGCGTCAAAAATTCGATTCTTGCGAGCGGATGTATTATCAATGGTTCAGTAGAGAATTCTGTGCTGTTCCGTAAGGTATATGTAGGCAACAACTGCGTGATTAAAAATTCCATCATTCTCAATGATGTATATATCGGGGACAATACCGTCATTGAAAACTGTATTGTTGAGAGCAGAGACACAATCCGTGCCAACACAACGTACATTGGTACTCCGGATGACGTAAAGATCGTAATAGAGAAGAACGAGAGATATACCATGTAAGGAGCAGCAGGCAGCAGGAGGTGTCAATATGCAGGTTACAGATGTACGGATCCGCAAGGTTGATAAGGAAGGCAAGATGAAGGCCATTGTATCCATTACCTTTGACAATGAGTTTGTAATCCATGATATCAAGGTCATTGAAGGAGAGAAGGGTCTCTTTATCGCAATGCCATCCCGTAAAACCGCAGACGGTGAATACCGAGACATCGCGCACCCGATTAAATCTTCTACAAGAGAGGAAATCCAGAGGCTGATTCTGGATAAATATCAGGCGGATCTGATTGAGGAAACCGAGGGCTATGCCAACGGCTAAGTAATTAAAGAGCACTATATCATGCTTCTGATAATATAATAAATAAATCATGATACAGAACGATGATAAAGTGAGCTTACAAAAGCATAGCAGATAGATTCCTGAATCCATTTTAAGAGGGGCCCGCAAGGGTGAGTAATGATATACTGGCTGCCGCAAATCTGCGGCAGCCAGTTTTACTGTCGACCAATTTGTATCCCCGTCCTTGACTAAAATTTTCATCCGTTCATTTAGATCTTGACTTTTAAACAAAATTCCGTTTAACTCAATAAAAAAGTACACGTTTCAGATCCCGGATACCCCCCTTGGGGAGGTATGCGGGACTTATGTCGTGTATAAAAGTAGATAAAAGGAGAAATCATGTATCTGATTGCAGGTCTGGGAAATCCAGAAAAAAAATATACCGGAACTCGCCATAATACGGGCTTTGCAGCGGTGGATGCGCTGCTTCAAAAGCTGGGAGACTTAAAATTAAATGATACGAAGTTTAACGGCGCTTTTACTAAAACACGGATTGGGATGGAACCGGTTATTATCGTAAAACCGCTTACGTATATGAATCTTTCCGGCAACTGCATTGCGCCGCTCGCAAACTTTTTTAAAATCCCCGCGGAGCATGTAATTGTGCTC
This sequence comes from Oribacterium sp. UBA6992, assembly GCA_002449915.1. Lineage (GTDB taxonomy): Bacteria > Bacillota > Clostridia > Lachnospirales > Lachnospiraceae > Oribacterium. The sequence continues at coordinate 5,201 of DJXY01000073.1, read as the reverse complement.
TGTGATGATATCAATCTGGATGTAGGACGGATGCGGATCCGGCCAAGCGGCTCGGCTGGTGGTCATAACGGGCTTAAGTCGATTATCGCATCCCTTGGCTCTGAGCAGTTTGTACGGGTCAGGATCGGTGTCGGCATGAAGCCGGAAAAGATGGATCTTGCAGATCATGTGCTGTCCGGGTTTTCTGGAGAGGATGAAACGACAATGCAAGAGATGTATCAGAAGGGCGCAGAGGCATGCATTGACATTATTGAAAAAGGCGTGGAAAAATCTATGAGCCTGTACAATACAAAGAAGGTATAAATGCTTAATCCAATCGAAAAAACAGATACGGTCCGGTATATAGAGCAGGCGGTAAAAAGCGCACAGGGACCGGTTTCTGTGATCGGACCTGTAGATTCGGTCAAGGCGCTGCTGGTTTCCGCTTTGTATGAGGCTCGCTGGCGTCTTGTGATTGCTGCCGATGAACCACGCGCCAAAATGCTGGAAAAAGACATTCGCTCCATCACAGGAAATACCTGGTACTATCCGGCTAAGGACTTCTTGTTTTATCAGGCGGATACCCAGGGAACGCTGATCACGCGGCAGCGAGTGGAGGTGATCAAGCATTATATTGAGGATGAACGCGGCACCATCGTTACGACCATCGATGCTCTGATGGATAAGATTCCGAAACGGGAGGAATTCAGCGAGTCAGTGCTTACGCTTGAGCCCGGGGCTGTTATGGAGCTCAATGCACTTGCAACGAAGCTTACTAAGCTTGGATATACGCGGCTTCCTGAAGTGGAGGCAATGGGAGAGTTTGCCATCCGCGGCGGAATTGTGGACATATATCCATTCACATCGGAACATCCGATCCGGGTGGAATTCTGGGATACGGAGATTGACAACATGCGGGAGTTTGATGTCGAGTCCCAGCGTTCGATGGAGAATGTGCTGGACCGCGTGGAAATTTACCCGGCAACGGATAGGGCAGAGCATCGGGGGAGAAACCGCGAGGTCAGTCTCCTGGATTACTTTGGAGAGGATGCTGTCATTATACTGGATGAGCCGGATCGGCTGAAGGCCCGCGGTCAGGCGGTAGAGGAAGAGTTTAATGAGAGCTTTGAAGCCCGGGTGGATGCTGTTCACAAGCATGGAAAGCTTAAGGATGCGCTGGCGCTCGAGTCGCTTGGCATGGATGCGGAGGGCGGTAAGGAGGATCCGGCAGAGCTGATCTATGGCATTGACAGCATCATGGATCGCCTGTATGGTCCGCGTACCGTTGCGCTATCGATGCTCGGAAATACGGTATCGGAATTTCCTGCAAGACAGAGCATCCGACTGGAGACTGCGGATGTCAGTGCCTATAAGTCAAGCTTCGACCTGCTCCGGCAGGATCTTATGCACTGGCAGCAGGAGCAGTATGAGGTGATTCTCCTCGCGGCATCCCGCACTCGCGCATCCAGACTTGCACAGCAGCTTCGGGATTATGACCTCCGTGCCTACTGTCCGGATGAAAATGAAAAGGAGCAGGAGGAAAACCGCGGAGCGATCAAGGTACTGGCGGGATATCTCCATACGGGATTCCGATACAACGAAGGGAAGCTGGTGCTGCTGACCGAGTCCGACATGTTTGGCAATACCGCGGAAGCCCGGAAAAAGCAGAAACAGAAATCCCGTGAAAAATATCAGGTTGCCAAGCTGTCCGAGCTTGTACCGGGAGACTATGTGGTTCATGAGAGTCATGGAATCGGTATCTACCGGGGCATAGAAAGGATCACAAGCGAGGGCATTACCAAGGATTACATTAAAGTAGAGTATGGTGATGGCGGCAATCTGTATCTGCCAGCAACCCGACTTGAGGGTATCCAGAAATATTCCAGTGCCGAGGGCAAACGCCCGAAGCTTAATAAGCTTAACAGCACTGAGTGGCAGAAAACCAGGACCAGGGTACGGCATGCAGTGCAGGAGATCGCGCAGGATCTTGTAAAGCTTTATGCGGCGCGGCAAAATGCCAAGGGCTTTTGTTTTGGCCCGGATACGGTCTGGCAGAAGGAATTTGAGGAAATGTTTCCTTATGAAGAGACGGCGGATCAGCTGCTTGCAATTGATGCTACCAAGCAGGATATGATGAGCAGCAGGATCATGGACCGTCTGATCTGTGGGGATGTTGGCTACGGCAAGACAGAGGTCGCACTCCGGGCGGCCTTTAAAGCAGTTCAGGATAGTAAGCAGGTCGCCTATCTTGTGCCGACCACGATCCTCGCACAGCAGATCTATAATACCTTTGTGGAGCGCATGAAGGGATTTCCTGTGAATGTCGCCCTGCTCTGCCGTTTCCGTACACCGCAGCAGATCAAGCAGTCGCTGAAGGAGCTGAAGGCAGGCAAGGTGGATGTCGTGATCGGAACCCACCGGCTTTTATCAAAGGATGTGGAGTTTAAGGATCTTGGACTTCTGATCATTGATGAGGAGCAGCGTTTCGGCGTGACGCACAAGGAAAAAATCAAGAGACTCAAGGAAAATGTCGATGTGCTTACGCTGACAGCAACCCCAATTCCACGGACACTGCATATGTCTCTGGTCGGGATCCGGGATATGTCAGTGCTGGAGGAGCCTCCGATTGACCGTCTGCCGATTCAGACCTATGTTATGGAGTATAATGATGAGCTTGTGCGGGAGGCAATCCGCAGGGAAACCGCGCGGGGCGGGCAGGTATACTATGTTCATAACCGTGTCAACAACATTGCTGACATCGCGGCGCATGTGCAGCAGCTGGTTCCGGATGCCCATGTAGAGTATGCGCACGGGCAGATGTCGGAAACCCAGCTGGAAAATATTATGCTGGATTTCATTAACGGAGAGATTGACGTCCTGGTATCCACAACGATTATTGAGACCGGACTGGATATCCCTAATGCCAATACGCTGATTATTGATGACGCGGATCGGATGGGGCTAAGCCAGCTGTATCAGCTCCGGGGCAGAGTCGGGCGTTCCTCGAGAACCTCGTATGCGTTTCTCATGTACCGGAGAGGCAAGCTCCTGACGGAGGAATCCGAGAAACGTCTTAAAGCGATCAAGGAGTTTACCCAGCTTGGCTCCGGTATCCGGATTGCAATGCGTGATCTGGAAATCCGGGGAGCGGGCAATGTGCTCGGTGCGGAGCAGCACGGTCATATGCAGGCAGTGGGATATGACCTTTACTGCAAGCTCCTTAATCAGGCGGTGCTGGAAGCCAAGGGCCAGCCGGTACAGGCAGCAGAATTTGAGACACAGGTGGAATGCAACATAGATGCATATATCCCCAACAGCTATATTACGGATGAAGCGCAGAAGCTGGATGGCTATAAACGGATCTCCGCCATCGAGTCGGAGGAGGACTATATGGATATGCAGGACGAGCTCATCGATCGTTTTGGCAATCTCCCAGTGCAGGTGGAAAATCTGTTAAAGATTGCCCGCCTCAAGGCAGACGCGCATCGCTGCTTTGTGACAGAAGTAACTGTCGGCAGGGGAAGCTATGTGCTTCGGATGAATCCGCAGGCGGAAATCAATGTCGCAGCAGTCCCGAAGGCAGTGGAGCTCTGTCATGGGCAGCTGACATTCGCAGGCGGTTCCGCGCCGATGTTCCGCTTCCAGGCGAGGAATACTGCGGAACCTAAATGGAGCTATGACAAGACGATAGAGCATATAGAGCTTTTGCTTCATATGATTGAGCTTAAGAAGGACGGTGAGGATCAGAAGCTTACAAATCCTTAAGAAAAGCGGTCTTATGGGCGTGGCTCTGCGGTATAGATTGACACGCTCATATTTCAAAGATATAATTCTAGCGTATTAAACGCAAGATAAATACGCTCCTGGTGATTTCTGACAGATACAGATAAAATAAACATCAGGTGCAGATACGGAGGACAATACCATGAATAGAATGGAATTAGTTGCAGAGGTTGCAAAGAATGCAGACCTTTCCAAGAAGGACGCTGAGGCAGCGGTTAAGGCTGTTTTTGATGCAATTTCAGATGCACTTGCTAATGGCGATAAGGTTCAGCTGATCGGCTTTGGTACATTTGATGTGTCCGAGAGATCCGCTCGTGAGGGTAGAAACCCGAGAACCGGTGAGACCATGAGCATTGCTGCTTCCAAGGCTCCGAGATTTAAGGCTGGTAAGGCTCTTAAGGACCGGGTTAACTGATCTCATGAGGCTTGACAAATATCTCAAGGTATCGAGACTGATTAAAAGGCGTACCGTAGCCAATGAGGCTTGTGATGCCGGCAGAGTCAGCGTTAATGGCAGAGTGCAGCGGGCATCCTATGATGTCAAGGTGGGAGATATCCTTGAGATTCGCTTTGGTGAGAAGGCTGTAAAGGCGGAGGTGATCTCCGTAGCAGAAAGCATTCGCAAAAATGATGCCGGAGAATTGTTTAAATATATATGAGTGAGCGTAAGAAACAAAGGAGAGGACGCCTGGACAACCGGGCTGCGATGCTTGGCATAATTGTCGTCGTTCTGTTTCTTGCAATTGCCGTTTTTTTCCGTGGTTCGACACTGCGGCAGCAGGACCGTGAGTATCAGCGGCAGGAGGAAAGCCTGGATGCGGCGATTGCCGACGAGCAGGAGCATTCCCGTGAGCTGGAAGAAAAAAAGGTCTATGTCAAGACCAAGGAATATGTTATGGAAAAGGCCCGGGAAATTTTTGGACTGAAGATGCCGGATGAAATCATAGTACGGCCGGAAAACTAATCAGAAAACAGAAAAGAAGAGGCTGGAAATTATTTTCCTCCCTCTTTTTTTGTGATAGAATCTTTTTGTGATAAAATCAGCGAATGTTTCATGGATAGTATACGTAAGAGGGTAAAGACATTTATAATAAGAAACAGGATGCTGGATCCCGGGGATCTGGTGCTTGTGGGCTTAAGTGGCGGTCCGGACTCCGTTTTTCTCCTCTATATCCTTAAGGAGCTGAGCGCGGAGCTTGGGATATCGGTCAGTGCCATGCATGTGCATCATGGAATCCGCGGGGCAGAAGCAGACCGGGATCTTGCGTTTGCGAGAGAGCTTGCGCAGCGGATGGAGATTCCGTTCCGGGAGTACCGGGTGGATGCGCCCTCCTGGAGTGCAGCTTCCGGACAGAGCCTTGAGGAGGCGGCGCGGGAGCTAAGATATCGTGCGCTTCGTGAGGCAAAGCTTCGGCAGCAGGAGCTAAGCGGAAGACGCG
>DJXY01000213.1:2787-14310 GCA_002449915.1 Oribacterium sp. UBA6992 | reverse complement strand
AATCGGATGTCCACGGCTCTTGCATGCGCGGTGAGTCCCTCTTTCCTGGCAAAGAAGGATACCTTGTCATAGTCTCTTGCCAGTGCATCTTTCGTAAAATAGCTGTACTGCATCTTTTTTACAAAGTCATCTACGGACAAAGGACTATAAAATCTTGCGGTGCCTGAAGTTGGAAGTGTATGATTCGGTCCTGCAAAATAGTCTCCCATCGGCTCCGGATTGAAGCGTCCTAGGAAAACAGAGCCTGCATTACGGATCAGTCCAAGATAATCAAACGGCTGATCTACGCAGATTTCCAAATGCTCCGGCGCGATCCGGTTGGCAGCATCCACACCCTCACGGAGATCATGTGCGACAATAATCTTACCGTTTTGGTCAATGGAGGTTCTGGCGATTTCCTCCCGGGCAAGCGTTTTAAGCTGACGCTCGATCTCTGTCTGCACCTTTTCTGCCAGCTCCATGGAGTCCGTAACCAGTACAGCAGACGCATTTTTATCATGCTCCGCCTGTGACAAAAGATCTGCCGCCACATACGCAGGATCTGACTTTCCATCCGCGAGCACAAGCACCTCGGACGGTCCGGCAATCATATCGATATTTACCTGTCCAAACACCTGCTTTTTGGCTTCCGCAACAAATGCATTGCCGGGACCTACGATTTTATCTACTCTTGGAATCGACTTGGTGCCATACGCGAGTGCTGCAATCGCCTGCGCACCTCCAACCTTATAAATCCTGCCAACTCCGGCAACATGTGCAGCCGCGAGGATATAGGGATTGACCGTACCTTCCCGGGACGGCGGTGTCACCATGACAATCTCCTGAACTCCTGCGATTTTAGCCGGAATCGCATCCATCAGAACGGTAGATGGATATGCTGCCGTACCGCCCGGAACATAGAGTCCGACCTTATCCAACGGAATGACCCTCTGCCCGAGCACGACGCCTTCCTTTTCTGTCATGATAAAGCTCTGCCGAACCTGCTTCTCATGAAAAGCACGGATATTATCGGCAGCCTCCTCCAGGATCTTGATAAACTCCGGCTCCACTTTGCCGATTGCCGACTGGATTTCATCCTCCGTCACTCTGAAGTCCTGAAGCTCCACATGATCAAACTTTTGTGAATACTCCTTAAGCGCGGCATCCCCGTCTGCCCTGACATGTGCAATAATCTCCGAGACAATGCCCTCCACATGCGAGGTCGGCTCCTGTCTTGAAAAAATATCCTCGTCCTTTATCTTTCCCATTTCAAAAATTCTGATCATTGGATTATCTCCTTTTAAAATCTCTATTAATGCTCAAGACGTATGGTCTCTACCTGCTGGTCCGATCCGATGACGTCCGCGAGCCCGTCTCTCAGCTTAAGAATCTCCGGATGCTTAAACTGATAGCTTACCTTGTTGCAGATAAATCTTGCACTGATCGGTACAATTTCCTTCAGTACGGAAAGATTGTTTTCCCGGAGGGTATTGCCGGTTTCCACGATATCCACGATCACATCACTTAAGCCAAGGATCGGCGCAATCTCAATGGAACCGTTTAAGTGAATAATATCGATATCCCGGCCAATAGACTCATAATAACCCGCAGCAATCCGCGGAAATTTTGTGGCGACCCGTAGCGTCCGCTCCTCCTCATCATAAAAATCGCTGAAGCCTGCCACGCACATTCTGCATTTTCCGATGCCAAGATCCAGAAGCTCATAAATATCCGGCGCATACTCAAGCAAAATGTCCTTACCGCAGACACCCACATCCGCAGCGCCCCGTTCAACGTAAATTGAGACATCCGAGGGCTTAACCCAAAAATACCGGACACCCTTCTCCGGATTTTCAAATGTCAGTTTCCGGTTTTTTTCAAGGATTGAGGGACAGTCATATCCGGCTGCTGCCATAAGGCTGTATGTTTTTTCTCCGAGGCGTCCCTTGGGAAGTGCCACATTAATCATAAGAAGATGCCTCCTGTTCTGCTTCCTGCATTGTAAGCTGCTGTCGTGCGCGGAGCTTGTGCTCCATTTTGTCCAGCTCATCTCTGCGAATGCAGCGGGTCCGCGCTCCCTCGCTCACAAGCTTCTCTACCAGCGCCGCAAGCTTCTGTGGATCGTCTGTATCATCATATGTCACAAGATACTCCACATCATAGTCCTTAGGCTTTGTCTGGTAATTCTCCACAGTATCCAGGTCAAGCGCAAAACCGACTGCGCCCTCCTTTTTGCCCATTTTCTGCGGGAGTCTGTCATAACGGCCGCCGGACAGCACGGTAAACGGAATCTGCTCTGCCGCACCCTGGAAAATAATACCGTTATAGTAATCCATAGAGTTGACAAGCGAGAAATCCAGATAAATATTGTCAAGCACCCCATATGCCTCCAGGATCCTGGCGAGCTCTTGAAGATGCTCCACCATGGTAAGGGAGGTATTGGAGAATGCATATTTCCGGATCTCTCCCACTCCCGTCTGGAACGGAAGATAGAGCTCAATCAATTTCCGGATATTGTCAGCACTTGCTGCCGTTATCCTGCCTTCCTTAACAAGTCGATCCACACCTGACGCCTGCTTCATGGAAAACAGCCTGAGCACCTCACTTACCGTAGCTTCATTTAATCCCATGGACTCAAAAATCTGCCCGAGAAACGCCGCATCGGAAATCCGGATCACAAAACGGCTCGAGATGAGCTGCATGGATTTCGCCGCAAGAGCAATGATCTCCGCCTCGGAAAAACAGTCAATATTTCCAAGGCATTCTACACCCGCCTGCAGGATTTCCCGATAATGATCGTCCTTCGGGCGATAAACGGTTTCGTTATAATAAACCTTCTCCTCACCACCGGCGTTGGACTTTACAATACTCAGCGTCACATCCGGCTTTAAGGCAAGGAGCGACCCATCCAGATCCGTAAAGGTAATGAGCTGGCTCGATTTCAGGAAATCCCGGTTGTCCGCATAGAGATCATACGGTTCAAACTTGGACATCTTAAATTTCCGATATCCGTATCTTTCATATAATTCGTTAAGCTTAGTTTCAATCATGCTGTCCTGTATCCTCTATGCTTTATAATACGCCCTTGGTCGAGGGAATCTGATCCGCAAACCTCTGATCCAGGCTCACCGCCTCCCGTAACGCATGCCCCAGTCCCTTAAACACAGCTTCCGCAATGTGGTGGCTGTTTTCCCCTGCGAGCTCACGGACATGCAGCGTAAGACCTGCATTTGCCGCAAATGCCCTTAAAAACTCAACCACCAGCTCTGTATCAAAGCTTCCGATTTTCTCTGATGGGAATGTCACATCCGTATAGCATCCGCTTCGTCCGGAGATGTCTACCGCCACGAGCACCAGCGCCTCGTCCATCGGAAGCGTAAGCGATGCATACCGGCGGATCCCCTGCTTTGTACCAAGTGCTGAGAGGAAGGCCTGCCCCAGCGTAATCCCAATATCCTCCACACTATGATGGTCATCCACCCAGGTATCTCCTTTACAGCTGAGATTCATCTGGATCCCCGAGTGCCTGGAAAACAAAGTCAACATATGATCGAGAAATCCAACGCCGGTCGCAATCTTAGATACACTGCCATCTCCATCCAGGTCAAGCCATATGGTCACATCTGTTTCCGCGGTTACTCTATGCATGTCTGCTGTTCTCATACCTTTCCTCCTGCAGTGGTAGTAAGCTCAAGAAGCTCTTTGATGGTCTCGATCAGCGTTTCCATCTGCTGCCTTGTGCCGATCGTGATCCGGTTAAACTCGCAGATCTTAGGGTCATCAAAGTGACGGACAAGGATGCCACGATCCTTGAGATCCAGATACAGCTTCCTGCCATTTATGCGGTCCGTCCTTGCAAAAACAAAATTGGAATAGGAATCCAGCACAAAAAATCCAAGCTTCCGTAATTCTATCGTCGTATACTCCCGATTCCGAATGATTTCCTGCGAGCAATGTACGTAATACTCCGGGTCCTGTACAGCCGCAACCGCAGCTGCCATGGAGATCCGGTTGACATTGTATGGATTGGTGGAAAACTTGATGGTCTCCAGATCCTGAATCAGCGCCTTGTTTCCAATCGCATATCCGACTCTCGCTCCGGCCAGTGCTCTCGACTTACTGAAGGTCTGCACCACCAGGAGGTTATCATAAGTCTTAGTGAGCTCCACCGCGCTCTCGCCGCCAAAATCAATGTAAGCCTCATCTATGATCACTACATGCTCCGGGTTGGAGGCAGCGATATCCGAAATTTCCTTCAGAGAAAGTAAAAGTCCCGTCGGGGCATTGGGATTGGCGATAACCACAGCTTTACCGACCCCCTTGTAATCCTCCGGGCGAATGCGGAAATCCGCCTGCAGTGGCTTCACATCCGATGCGATGTGATTGACTGCAGCAAAGACCTTATAAAAGCCATAGGAAATATCCGGATAGGCAATACCGTCCTCTCCAAATGCCATAAAAGCAAAATTCAGTGCTTCGTCGGACCCGTTGGATACAAAGACATTGGCAGGCTCGACATGATAAGCCTCCGCGAGCGCTTTTTTTAACGGCTTAAGCTCCGGATCAGAATAGAGCCTGAGATTCTCTGCTTCCTGCTTGTTTACGGCAGCGATCACACCAGGTGCCGGAGGAAACGGGGATTCATTGGTATTGAGCTTAATGTACTTCTTATCCTGCGGCTGCTCTCCCGGTGTATAGGGCTCAAGCTGACTATAACAGGAATTAAAAAATCTCGACATAGGACTTCCTCTTTTCTTTCTTACATCGACTCTCTTATCGATACAGTATATCGCAGAAGCGATTTCCCTGCTATCAGATAACTTCGGATCTTCTCTCATGCACTTCTAAAAATACCGGAACCAAAATCTGAAATAGCAATGCAAATCGGCTACATGCGCACAGACTTCCTGCACAGAAACATCACTGAAGCGATTTTCTGAATGCTGGTACCGCGATTGGCTTCAATGATTTACCATGTTAGCATGTTAAAGTGATCATGTCAAGAAAAAACAGCTAAGCTTCTCCACTGTAAAACCAGGAAGAAGCTTAGCTGCTGAAATATTTGTATTTATTCTTATCTGCATAAAATTTCAATGTGAGGCTGCAAAGCTCTCTGCCGCTGTCTCCAGATCCGAACGTTGCAGATTGGAAAAATCCGCGCCGGCAAGTCCCGGACCCTTAGTGTTCTGGTCCGTACTCTTGTCATATTCCAGACCTTCCCGTGTCGCAGCATCATGCAAGGTCTCATAAAATGTGACTGTGAGACTTCCACTGACCTGGGAGTTCTGCAAATTAGCTACAGCATCCGTATCTGAGCTGTTATGATCAATGGCGGCAAGGGAAACATCATGAATCAGGCAGCGGTACGGATCATTATGCAGTGCATCAATCATCCTGCGGGCACTGGCATAATCTGCTGCAGTAAAGGATATCCCGATGTTCCGACGAACCGTCTCACCGGATGCCACAGGCTTTTCAAAACTGAAGCTGTACGAAACCGCTTCCGCAAAAATCCGGTTAAGCTCTATGGACTCCTGCTTAAAATTATCATAGGTTGCAACAACAGCTGTGGAGGCAGTTTCATTCTGATTCATCTCCTGCTCCATCTGTTTTATCCTGCTGTTTTTCTGCTGCTCAACCTGGATCTGGTTTTCAAGATCTGTCGTATCCGATGCCGCTATCCTGTGTGCCACCGGCTCCTTCACCATCCAGAAATAGAAAAAGCCAAGCAAAAGGATGGCAATCAGCAGCATGACAATTTTCTCTTTTCTGTCAAACTCACGATTCAGCACTGCTCATCACCTCCTCGCTCTCTTCCCATGCATTTCCGGCGTCTTCCGATGCTTCCGAGGCTCCTGCCTCAGCCTCCGTATTCCCGGTGTCGGTATTTTGTGACTGCGTATCTCCCGCAGCATCACTCTCTGCCTCTATGTTACCGGCAGTGTCATTTTGTGTCTGCACATCTCCGGCAGCATTCCCTTGTGCCTGCGCATTTCCAGTGGCTGCACCCTGCGCCTGGATTGCTGCCATCTCCTGCGGTGACCGGAAAATAATTGTAATATCCGTCTCAACATAGGATAACGCACCATCGTTCTGATCCACTGTGCCTTCTGTGGTAGCCGTTGCGTAATTTACATAAGGAGAGCTCTCCAGATCCGCAATGATCTCCGGCATACGGTCCGCCTGCGAGATCTCAACGGACAGCTCCGCAGTATTATCCGTAATCGTAATACTCCTGATACCGCCGGACGGATGCACCTTTTGCTCAATGACATCCAACATTGTCAGCCGATCGGCCTCTGCGCGCTCCTGATCATTAAGATATCCCTTGCCATAATGACTGTATCTAGACTCTACATCATCATACACCTGGTTCGCCTCTTTTATTTTATTGAGGCTCTGCTCCACCTGCTGATACTGATTCTCCGCTTCATCCGCTCTTTGAAGCTGATCTGCTACAAAAAGTCTGGAAAATCCAAACAGGAAAACAAGGAAAATAAGAAACAGACTCAATGTAAAGATGGTTTCTCCCGTTTTATGCTCATTTTCCAGGAGGTTAATGGTCCGTTTGGATGGATACGCGCCACCCTTGCCAAGCTTCCTGTGTATTAATTGTCTCAGGGCTGCCATTTTTTTCCTCCATCAGAATATCGGTTCCACAGCCACACCATAGGATTGCGGACTCATAACAAGTGCCTCTCTCGCGGATGTCTCCGCTTCCTCTATATGAAGCAGCTCCGGAAACAGCTTGACCGGCAGCGAAACCTGCCGTGCAATTGCTTTCATAAGCTCCGCATACTTTGTACCACCGCACACGCAGTATAGCGTATCAATGGTATTTGCAGGGTTGTTGAAGCTATAGAAATTAAGCACACGCATGACTTCCACTGCTCGCGTGTTATAGAGATCCATTAGCTGCGGATGCTCCATGATATTCCCCTGGTCAGACTCTGCCGCAATTCTGGAAATATGGATATCTGTTCCATTAATATCCGAGATCTCCTTAAGAAGCCCTATGCATCCTGGCTCCATCGAGCGTGTACTCTCATAAATGCCTTTTTTAAAGAAGTGAATGCGGAATGCCTGCTCGCCAAGGTCCAGTACAGCGTAGTCCCGCTTCTCCTGTTCCGGATGCTTCTCGGCTTCAAGCACATGCGCATGATTCAGAAGCCGCTGATAACCAAATACCTCCGGCACCAGTCCCGTAATTTTGAGTCCTGCCGCCTTGGCAAGCCTCCGGTACTGCTCAATCATTTTCCTTGTACAGGCAACTGCCATGAGATCCATTGACTTTTCCTTTCGTTCCAGTACAGCATAGTCAAAGTAGTGATTGGCAATCTCATCCGTGATATAGTCATGAAACTCATAGGGGAGATTAATCTTAAGCTGCGCCACCGTCATCAACGGCATCTTCACCCGGCGCTCGTAAACGGCGCCCATCGGAACCGAAAACACAGCCTTCTTTTCCCGGATATTATACTTTTTAAAGGTCTCCCGGAGAAATTCCGCCATGCCATCCCAATACTGGATGAGGCCATCCTTAACAGCATTGTCCGGAACCGGCTCTGTAAAAAAAGACTTCACCGTACCTTGATCCAATACCGTTACCTTGACCTCGTAATTTCCAATGTCAATTCCAATGATTTTTCCCCGTGCCATAAAAACCTCGTCACATAAGTTTACAATAAGCCGATATACCAGTTCAAAAATCCATTTCCCCACAGGATCATCGTCAATGCTGCAATCGAAATCGCCGGTCCAAATGGAATCTGTCTCTGCTTAAAAAGCAGTGCAAACAAAAGACCGATGATACTGGACAGGATCAGATGAAATAACAGAAGCAGCGGATGAAGATACAGCCCCGTCATAAAAAAGAGCTTGATATCTCCGCCGCCCATGCTTTCCTTCCCCAGGATATGATCAAACAGCAGCGACAGGAGCAGCATGGATCCTCCTAACATAAGGGCGCCGAGAAACGGGTACAATGCTTCATGAAGCATTCCCTCCCTCAGACTCTCTCCATACTCCTCATATAAAATCCCGGGAAGTGTCATGAACCAGCCCAGGATTCCTGCTGCGATAAACCCGTCCGGGATGGTGTACGTCTTTAGGTCCACGAGGGAAAGTCCCAGCAGGATCCCCGCAAGGATCAGAAAACGAAGTGTCCGGAAGCTTACGTCAAAGCGGTAAACCAGTACGGCAAAGATCAGCCCCAACAGGATCTCGCAGCAGGTACTCTCCGGGGAGACCTTCTTGCCACAGTATCGGCACCTTCCTTTAAGGAAAACATAGGAAAAAACCGGGATCAGATCCAAAAATCCCAGAACATGCTGACAGTTGTCGCAGTGCGAACGCCCTTTGAGGATACTTTCTCCTGCAGCGATCCTCCATGCCATGCAGTCCAGGAAGCTCCCGAACGCAGCGCCGAGCAGAACCGCGATACATAAGATGTATATCGTAATAAAAAGACTTACATGCATCATCTAAAAAATTACCTCTTTACCCGGATGCTGTGTACATATACTTATGATTTATCCTCAGGGTGGTATCATCTTTTCTTATCTGATTTTTCATTTGGAAACCATCGTAAGCAAAAGGGCTGCTCCTGTCCCGCAGTCGGAACAAAAAGCAGCCCTTTGCCGTATTGTCCTGTCAACCGCTCACAGCTCGTTAGCATGATCCAGCAGCTCACCGCCGGCCTGGCACGCAGGACAGACGCAGTATTTACCGCCGGCAGCCTTGGATGCTTCCGCAGCCTTGACAAAACCATCTGCTCCATCGCCCAGAATCTGTTTACCCATATCACTCTTTCCAAATGCAATCGCACTGTCAACTGAACCAACATCTTCCTTAAGTTCAGCGATCAGTGCCGCAGCCGCAGCTGCCTGCTTTGCGGTACCATAAGCTGCAAGATAAGCTTCCGCTGCTGCCTTTGCCTCCGGACATATCGTTGCTGCATTGATCAGTTCACTAACCTTTGCTTTAACATCCATGGATGTAACCTCCTTTAACTATTTTGGTTCATTTTATCATCCTTGAGGCCGAAATGCAATTTCATGTAATGCAACACAGCGAAGCTGAAGCACGATTCACGCATAGCGTTGTTAATGCAGCGCTATCCTCCTCATGATAAAGCTCAGTCTTCCATATTTTTCTGTCCGGCTTTCCTGGCAAGCTCCCACACCAGAGACTTACCCTGAGCGATTTCCAGATCAACGCCTGTCCTGTTTGGTTCATCATCCTCAAATTTATAGTCCTTACCCGGCAGGATGGCATTCAGCACAATACCAACGAGAGACCCTGTCGCGATGCCCGAGAAATTTATGGTGATCGCTCCAACTGGAATCACGATTGCTCCTGCAGTGGAGTAATTGATGCCAATGGACAGAACCAGAATCAATGCTGCAATGATAACATTTCTGGACTGCGAAAAATCTACATGGGTTTCTACAACATTCCTGACACCAACTGCCGAAATCATACCATAAAGTACCAGAGAAATACCTCCGATGGTTGCGGATGGCATAACCTCGATGACGGACGCAAATTTAGGGCAGAAGGACAGAATTATCGCAATGACAGCCGCAAGCCGGATGACCATCGGATCATATACCTTGGTGAGCGTCAGAACTCCTGTATTTTCACCATAGGTTGTATTGGCCGGTGCACCAAAAAGAGAAGCAAGTGTTGTTGCAAGTCCATCGCCCGTCAGAGTTCTGTGGAGTCCGGGATCCTTAATGAAGTTTTTGCCGACCGTTGAGGAAATAGCGGAAATGTCACCGATATGTTCCATCATCGTTGCAAATGCAATCGGCACAATCGTAATGACAGAAGTGATCAGCAGTGCAGGATCCAGATTTCCGTCTGTAAAGATCGAAAACACCGTACGCTGATACTGGAGTGGCAGACCGATCCAGGCAGCCTCCCGTACCGGTGTAAAATCAATGCATCCGGTAATCGCTGCCACGAGATACGATCCTATTACGCCGAGCAGAATCGGGATAATCTTGACCATGCCTCTGCCCCAGATATTGCAGACCACCACAATAACTATGGCGACCAAAGCGATCGGCCAGTTGGTACTACAATTTTCCACAGCAGACTTGGAAAGATTGAGACCAATGGCAATGATGATCGGTCCTGTCACAACCGGTGGAAAATATTTCATAACCCGACTTGCGCCAAACGCCCGGAAAAGCACTGCAAGGATCAGATATACAAGACCTGCACATGCAACGCCAAAGCAAGCATACCGTAAAAGCTCCGGTTCCCCATTTGGCGCAATTGCCGCATAACCGGCAAGAAACGCAAAGGAAGATCCCAGAAACGCAGGTACCTTTTTCTTACTGATCAGGTGGAACAGCAACGTGCCGAGTCCTGCCCAGAGCAGTGTTGTGGAAACACTGAGACCTGTGAGCAGTGGTACCAGAACCGTCGACCCGAACATTGCAAACATATGCTGAAATCCGAGAATCAGTACACGTCCGGTACCAAGCTTACGGGCATCATAGATCCCCTCTTCACCAATTTTAATATTTTCTTTACTCATATGCCCCCCTTTGGCAAAGCAAAGTTAAAAGCTTATCCGAAGCTTCGGATAATATGTTACCAGATATTAAGAAAGTCACGGAAGGTTTGCCCCCGGCCCGGTGATCGTCTCCGCATCAGAGGCAGCCGACGCCCCGGTGTTTGAATTGGTGGACGAATCATTACCAGCATCCTCGCGGAGCAGCGTAATTCTGCCGTATCCATCTCCTCCGTGACCGGTTTCCATTGTACCTTGTGGAGATGCAAATGTGTTTGAACCGCTGAGAGTCCCACGGTATGCACCGGTACCCGCGAGATCCTGAAGCAGATCCGCACGGACATGTCCAGATCCACCACCCGCAGCTCTCGCATTATCGTATCCGGTACCGCCACCGTACCATCCGCCTCCGCCTCCGGAGCCATTAAAGCCGACAAAATAATATCTATTGATCCAACGCGGCGAGTTGATATATCCACCACCGGCACCGAAGCGGCCGTTAGTTTCCGAGGTATTTTCTATCCTTTGCTGTATTGTACCGTTCTTTCCGGGGATATAAAAGAGGTTTACATAATACTTTGCAATACCTCTGCCTCCGGTCGTCTGCGTACCTCCCATGCCCTGATTCGTACTGTTGCTGCCATTACCTCCTGTCAAGCCACCACCGACACCACCAGCATCATTTAAACTTCCGGCACCACCGCCACCTCCGGCTGCGAGCAGTACACTGTCCTGATCTCTGACATAGGATGCAAGGTTTGGATAATTCTCAATCGAACCGCCGGCAGGCAGCACTGCCATATGTGTCGCTCCACCTCCGGAGCCCCACAAATATACAGTACCATGAGGATTTGTAATATTTTTGGAGGCATGCTCTCCCTTTGCACTGCCACCGCCATTCCAACCGCCCGGGATAACCGCGGATTCTGTAGACATATCTCCCTTACCGCCGATATATACATAGATGTTATCACCTGCGTTAAGATGAATCTCTCCAGCCGCATATCCGCCACGACCGC
>DJXY01000213.1:0-2733 GCA_002449915.1 Oribacterium sp. UBA6992 | reverse complement strand
CCGCCACGACCGCCATAGGATCCGCCTTCTTCCACATCTCTGTTCAGCACAGGCTCTGCCATGGCGTCTCCGCTGATGCCTGCACCACCCTGTGCTCCCCAGACCTCCAGACGGTATATACCGGCGCGATCCGCAGTAAAGATCTGGATATGATCGGTTTCTTTCTCTCCTCTGCTGATTTCCTTATATGGGAAATCCCACACAAATCCTGAACGATGCCACTGCGCATAGAGTGTCACAGTTGCACCGCTTGTATTGGAGAGAAGCCGCACATATGCCTGATCCGAGTAGGAGGTGCCGGAACCATCCGCCTTGGTGTTCCATCCGAGGAAAGTATATTCTCCCTGCACTCCATCCATCGTGTCAGGATTTCTCACAAAGATATTTCTGGTAAGTTGATAGTCCTTACGAAAATCGAGATACTTCATATCCGCCATAGCATCCGGATTAGATCCTCCATTGGCATCAAAGTGAATGTTGTAATACTGCCGTATCTCCCAGTCTCCAATATGTGTATCGAGTCCGGAAGCTGTATCACCGCTTAATTCCGCTATCGTTTTATAGGGATACTGTTTAGACAGTGTGTTATCCATCGGACTTGCCGAGCCTTGCTTTCCGCTTCCGTTGATCTCTTCCTGTTCTGCCGGCGCAACTCCCTCTATGGAGTCTGCATTGCCGCATACTCTCCGACCCTGATTCAGTGCCGGTGCATAGTAATTACTCTTAGAAGACAGCAGGCTTACATCGCTGTCCAGTATACCAATATAAGCGCCAATACGCTCATCCTCTGCTCCACTCACTGGAGAAGCAGTATAAGTCTTATAGAGCTTAAGATTTCCTGCATTGACAGAGCCTATAAAGCCACCGGCACCTGCAGCCTGCCCTCTGCTCTCTGACTGTGTAAAAGAGCTATATACCGACATTGTTGTATAGCTTGTGTCAAGCTCAGAAAGAGAACATTGATTTACGCTTCCGATAAGTCCGCCGGCATTTCCTCCGGAAATTACATTATAATTAGAAGTTTGTCCATCGAGTGCCGTACCGGTCTGATAGGCACCACCCTCTGTTTGTCCTGCAGCATAGCTTTCCCGGATCAGAAGACTGCCATCAGCCGCCTCTCCGATAAGTCCACCGGCATCCTGGTCACCGCGTAAAGCAACCGATGCACGAGACATCTGTATTGCAAGTGCATCGCCCTTTTGCCTTGTCTTGCCAATAAGACCTCCGGCACTCCCATCGGCGTTTCCAGCATTGCTCCCGTCTGTAAGATTCTTAACGCTCGCAGAGATTAAAAACGATTTTCCACTCACAGATACGTCTATAAGTGAAACCTGTCCCTGGATCAGTCCTGCAATACCACCTGCCGAACTTACGCCTATAATGCTCCTGTTAACAGTATCAGGAGTATCTGTGCCGATCGAGATCTTTTGCAGCGTAACGGTACTGCGATCTCCTGCCATCCCCACGATGCCGCCTGCATGGCCATCAGCGCCGTCTGCAGTAATAGTAAGCTCCTGGCGCATGATAATAGCCGCGTCTTTACATTCCTCAAGGCTGCCGCCGTTAAAACCGACCAGACCACCGGCATACTTTGCTCCGGTAACAGACAACTTGGCATCCATCATAACCTTAGGCAGCATGACATTTCCTGCAGCATACGCCACAAGCCCTCCGGCACCTTGCTGGCCGCTTATGATCCAGCTGCTGTTCTGAGTCTCCCGGATCACCGTTTTCTGGTATGTCTTGAGGCTGCCTTCCAAAGATCCAAAAAGACCTCCTGCGTTTTCTGCTGTAGATCTGATCTTGAGATTTCCGATTGCAAAATCTCCATAGCAGTCTGCCATTTCCGTACCAGTGCATAATCCGATCAGTCCTCCAGCAGCATTTACTGCCTGAATTGAGACATCCTGCGCCTCGATATCACGGAGAAGCAGCGGACTGCTGACAGCTCCTGCAAGACCGCCATAATTTCCAGCGCTGCCACTGATAGAAGTATTATCCAAAGATATATCGCTAAAGCTCAGCTTGCCTTCGGATTTATATCCTAACAATGCTCCGGAATTGGCCATTGCATCCTTGATACTTACATTCTGAAGCTTAACATTTTGCATGGTAACATCTACATCATCCGGGAATGCACCGAACAATCCGACATTCTTATTACTGCTGCCCTCATGGATTGTCATATTGGACAAAGTATGTTTCTCTCCGCTAAATGTAAAGCTTCCGGCAGCTTCCGGATTGATCGCAACAAATTGTCCTGATGCAGTAGTGAGCTGATTACCAGTAAAGCTGTATACATTCAGACTTCCATACCGGTCTTGCCAGTCAAGATCCGCTGTAAGTTTAGCGCTATCGACACTGCCTGCATTTGATATATCATGAGAAAGGTTCTCAAGCTGTCGTCCGTTAGAAACAGAAACCTCTGACAGGGTATACGTCCCTTTGTCGGACGCTTTGGAAATGTGCGCCGATGCGTAAAGGCTGTTTTCTGTATTGGTGCTGACTTCCACACTGCCTGATGTCTGCTCTCCTTGGCGGATCACGGCTGAAACCTTGCAATGCACATTCTCGCCCGGTGTAAGTTCAGGATACTGTGCCGCAAAGTTCTGCCCTTGTACTGTAATATCATCAAGCGTATGTCGATGCGTCGCCGCGTAATTAAACTGTCCCCCATGGGACGCTCCACTCGTTTCGCCTATGACCGTATAGCTGATTTCCGGTGGCAGGTAT
>DJXY01000214.1 GCA_002449915.1 Oribacterium sp. UBA6992 | reverse complement strand
TACGGAGGATCGGCTTGATGATATCCGGGGACCGCTTCTGCCACTTGAGAATCACCTCCTGTGCACCATCCGTAGACGCATCATCATGAATCAGAATCTCGATCCGGAAGTCGCGTTTCTGGGACAAAATATGCTCGAGGCATTCTCCTATATATTTTGCATGGTTATAGGTCACGATACAGACGCTAACCATGATGTTTCTCTGATTATCCAAAATCCTTGCTTCCTATCCTATAAAAAGACATTCCCCAATGGTTCGATGCAGTAGATTGTAGGTAAAGCCATACCGGAGGATCGTCAGGATTTTTACAATCCGATGCTCCTCCGGGATCCTGAGAAATGCCGCAAGCTCCCGCTGCTGCCGCTTTGTAAGCTGTGCTCCGTAAATTTTATTAAAGCTTTCTGCCTGGAGAAACAGCTCATGGTATACCGCATGGGAGTGCGCATCCATATCTGCCTTGGACCTCCCGTCCTTCCGCCCGATTCCGAACCGTCCCAGAATCTCTCCGATCCGCGATCCGCGATCCGCACCCAGTACATTATCTCCATGCTGTCTGTACAGATATAAGGCTTCCGGGATAAAACGGATCTGCCCAAAGGCTGCTGCCACAAGAGCAATCCACTGATCATGCATCACCGCATGCTCCGGGATATCCACAAGCCTTTCGGCAAGTGCGTGATTGATCATCATGGCGCCGCCAACCACATTATTCTGCACCAGGAGCTGATGAAACCCACAGCGGGACGGTGTCATCTTCTGGTATTTTACAAAGGAGTCCGCAACCGGATGCAGCTCCTTATCCACAATTTCCGAGTCACAGTGCACAAGCACCGGTGTACTGTTCTGATACACAGCCTCCACTGCATGCATTGCCGCAAGACTTTTACGGATCTTGGATGGCTTCCATACATCATCCTGATCCGAGAACATCAGATAGTCCGCATGCTCCGCGGCGCCCTCCGAAAACAGCGTAAGGAAATGTCTGCATGCGGAACCCGTAGGCGGATTTTCCACTGACACGCGGATCCGGTCCGGGTACTGCTGTTCCATCTCCCGGAGGATCGTAAGCGTTGCATCGCTCGAACCATCATCCGAAATCCAGAGTTCAAATGGCTCTGTCGTATCCTGACAAAGTATGGAGTCAATCTGCTCCCTTACATACGCGGCTCCATTAAAGGTGCACATCAATATACGGATCATAAAAGCTTAAGCCTTTCTGCTGCGATCGTTTCCAGCAGTACGATTTTCTGGAAGACTCTGGTGATTGCTTCCTCCCAGGGACCGATCTTAAGATACTGCTTGTAGTAATACATTTCCGACTGCTGACGCAGCTTCTGCTTTGGCACCATACTGTGATAGGTTTTGGAGATCGTTCCGCTGTTTTCATGGAGATAATTCTGATCCAGTAAAAGCACCGAATGAAATCCTGCATTTCTCAGCCGCCATCCCAGAATGTTTTCCTCGCAGTATAAGAATACCTGCTCATCATAGCCGCCGGATTTTTCATATGCCTCGTCCTGTATCATCAGCATGGATCCGTGTACCGCTCCGACAGCGACTGCGTGCCGACCCGCCATATATGCCGGACGGTAGTTGATCAGACCGGCAAAAACTCTCCGTGAGATCGGTCCGGAGTTTAAAAGCTCTCCAAGCCACGGACGGATCGGCCATGCTGTCTGCTGCAGTCCCCTCTGATAGTCTCTCATGACCGCACTCACAACGCCAATGTCCGGACTCCTGCGGAAGGTCTCCAGCATAGCATTTAAGCATGCCTCGGAAAAGCTGGTATCCGGATTGGCAATTACACAATGGGATACGTGCAGCTTATCAAAAGCGTAGCTTAGTCCTAAATTATTGCCTGCACCGTATCCTCCATTGTCTCTTGCCCAGATCAGCTTTACTTTTTCCGACCGGAGCAGAGACAATCTGGTGAAGCTGTCATCCGTAGAGTGATTATCCACGATCACGATGTACTTAAGGATTGCATAGTTCCGGATCCGTTTTACCTGCTCCTCTGTATGCTCACTGTCATTATAATTAAGTATTACCGCTGCAAGTTCCATGCATCTCTCCTGTCTTTGTCTTTTCCTTTCCTTTTACTTTTCCTTTCTCTTTATCTTTATTAAAGTGCTCCCTTACAGAGCGCTGGTAATAGGTATGCGAAATCCATTTTCGCGTTACGGGACAGAGGAAGGTAAGCAGATTCATCATAAAATATGCTGCCATATAGAGTTCTTTCCCCTCCTGTTTCCGGGCTCCGGCAAAGGGAGTCTCCCGGAGGCAGAGTTCATAGGCACGCCGGTAATGATTGTGGCTTCCACGGAACCAGGGACGCTCATCTCCTGCAAAATGCACAATCACAGGATGATGCTTTGCCTTATGGAAGCTTGCATCTGTTTCCCGTGCTGCATACCAGGGTGACTCCTTCAGGATCGCAGCATATCGGAAATAATAGTAATTACTGAAAAAATTATACCGCTGAAAGAGGCACAGCACCTTTCCACGGAGTACATGGTTCAGGATATCCTGATCATTAAACGGAAGCTGCCCATCCATCTCCCGGTAATAGCACAGGCTCTGCTCCTCCAGTCCAAGCTCCCGCCATTTGGAAAGATTTAATAGGATCACGCCTGCATTATAGTATGGTTCCGTCTCTGTGAGTCCCACCAGCTCCCGGACCTCCGGATATACTGTCGGTTCCGGTGCCATTGCCGCAACATGATTGCCAAGCTTCCATGCATACAGACCATGCAGCGACCGGAGCGTCACGGTATCACAGTCCAGATACAGTGCCTTGGTAA
Source organism: Oribacterium sp. UBA6992 (assembly GCA_002449915.1). Lineage (GTDB taxonomy): Bacteria > Bacillota > Clostridia > Lachnospirales > Lachnospiraceae > Oribacterium. The sequence continues at coordinate 6,140 of DJXY01000214.1, read as the reverse complement.
CGGTTTCCGGCAGAATGGATCCCAGAAAAAGCCTTGCGAGCGTAGTAATCCGGAATTTACCTGTCGTAAGTCCCGGAATGTCCTCCTTCAGCCTTTCCATCTCTTTCCCCACCGGATAAAAGCGGACGTTTTGTCCTTCACTTGCAATCCATTCGGTGAGCTCTCTGCGGTGCTGCTCGCTGATCCCGTCATCCAGGATGTGGAAGCAAAGGTCTTCCTTTCTATTATGTTCTATAATCGAAAAGATGGAGACTGCCATATGCTGACAGTATCCATCATCCGATGCATATATGATATTCAAGCTGATCTCCTGTTTCTTTAAAAAACTCAGCTAAGCTCTCTCCTGCACAAATCCAGTGCGGACGCAATTACCTTATCCATGTCATAATACTTGTACTCGCCCAGACGTCCGCCAAAAATCACCTGCTTCTCCTGATCCGCAAGCTTACGGTACTCCTGATACAGCACACCGTTTTTCTCATCATTCACAGGATAGTACGGTTCATCCCCGGGCTTCCACTCGGAGCTGTACTCCCGGCTGATGACGGTCTTAGGCAGATCCCTGCCCTCAGAATCCTTGCCGAACTCAAACCACTTATGCTCAATGATTCTCGTCCACGGGGTCTCTCTATCAGTATAGTTCACAGCAGCATTTCCCTGGAAATTAGGCTTGTCGAGCACCTCAGTCTCAAAACGAACAGACCGGTACGCAAGGTAACCGAGCGCATAGTCAAAGTACGCGTCGATTGCACCCGTGTAAACCACCTGATCCGCCAGTGCATCAAGCTCTGCCTTATGCTTAAGATAATCCGTATTGAGCCGGACCTCGACTCCCTTCAGCATGTTGGCAACCATAGCCGTATAGCCGCCGACCGGAATCCCTTGATACAAAGCATTAAAATAATTATTATCAAAGGTATACCGCACGGGCAGGCGCTTGATGATAAATGCCGGAAGCTCCGTGCAGGGTCTACCCCACTGCTTCTCCGTATACCCCTTGATCAGCTTCTCATAGATATCCGTACCTACAAGGCTGATTGCCTGCTCCTCAAGATTCCGTGGCTCTGTGATACCGGCAGCCTTACGCTGCTCCTCAATCTTAGCCGCTGCTTCCTCCGGTGTAATGACGCCCCACATCCGGTTAAATGTATACATATTAAAGGGAAGTGAATACAGCTCGCCATGATAGTTCGCAACCGGAGAATTTGTAAAACGGTTAAAAACCGCAAACTGCTGAATATAATTCCACACCTTTGTATCGTTGGTATGAAAAATATGCGCTCCGTATTTATGTACGTGAATGCCTTCAATGTCCTCTGTATACACATTGCCGGCAATATTCGGGCGCCGGTCAATGACCAGCACCTTTTTTCCGGATTTCGCTGCCTCTTCCGCAAACACGGCACCAAACAATCCCGCGCCTACTACAAGATAATCATATGCTCTGCTCATCTGCTCTTCCTTTTTAACCCCTGATTTTCTCAGTCTCCGTTTCCCTGCAGCCTCAGGAGTTCTCAAACAGCGACTGTCCACCCGGATTTCCGGCCTTCTCCTCCGCTACTCTCTTTTTACCGTATTTTTCCGCTTCATCATAGTAGAACATACGGTTCACCGCACTGAAAATCGCGCGGATAGAGGAACGGGTGATGTTGGAGGAAATGCCGACACCATAAGAGGTCTTGCCGGTCTTTTCATCCAGAAGGTGAATGTAGGAAACTGCCTTTGCTCCGGAACCTGACGTCAGTGCATGCTCGGAATAATCCAGCACCTTGATCTTTACGTCGAGCTCCTGATCAAGACCAGACTGCACGGCATCGATCGGTCCGTTTCCGACACCACCGAAGCTCTTTAACACGCCATGGTTCATATAGCTTACATTCACAAGTGTAGTAAAGCTGTCGTCTCCATTTTCCGTATCGGTTGTCCGGATATTCTTGAAATGCATCGGTTCCTTGGTTTCCACATATTCTGCCCGGAATACATCAAAGATCTGCTGCGGTGTAACCTCGCCGACCTTCTCTGACATGCTCTGGATATAATCGGCAAACTCACGCTGCATCCCCTTGGGAAGCTTGTATCCGAACTGTGCATCCATAACAAAGGCAACACCGCCCTTGCCGGACTGCGAGTTGATCCGGACAATCGGCTCGTACTCTCTGCCGATATCCGCAGGATCGATTGGAAGGTATGGAACCTCCCAGTACTGACTGTGACGCTCCCGCATAGCCTGGACACCCTTGTTGATGGCATCCTGATGCGAACCGGAGAACGCCGTAAATACGAGACTTCCGGCGTACGGCTCTCTCGGCGGGATGGTCATCTTAGTGCATCTCTCATACACCTCCTGGATTGCCCGGATGTTCTCAAGATTAAGCTTTGGATTCACGCCATGAGAGAACATATTATAAGCAAGTGTCAGGATATCCACATTACCGGTTCTCTCGCCGTTTCCAAACAGGGTACCCTCAACTCTCTCGGCCCCGGCAAGCATTGCAAGCTCTGTGGATGCAACGCCCTCCCCGCGGTCATTATGCGGATGTACAGAGAGCGTAACATATTCCCGATGATTCAGGTGATTGGACATGTATTCAATCTGATCCGCATAAACATTGGGTGTGTTCATTTCCACGGTAGAAGGCAGATTGATGATCACCTCTCGTCCCGGTCCGCACTCCCAGGCATCCAGCACCGCATTACAGATTTCTGCCGCATAGTCCATTTCCGTACCGGTAAAGGACTCCGGAGAATACTCAAGACGGATCTTGCCCGGGAAATCCTTGGCATATTTTTTAACAAGCGCTGTTCCTGTCAGCGCAATATCGATGATCTCTTCCTTGCTCTTATGGAATACCACATCTCTCTGCAGCACAGATGTGGAATTATAGATATGCACAATTGCCTGCGGAAGTCCCGCAAGACACTCAAAGGTCCGCTCCAGCTGCTCGGCACGGCACTGTACAAGCACCTGCACCGTCACATCCGACGGAATCAGCTTTCTCTCGATCAGCTGGCGCAGGAAGTCATACTCGATCTGGCTTGCTGCAGGGAAACCAACTTCGATTTCCTTAAAACCAAGCTTCACCAGCATGTTAAAGAACTCAATCTTTTCATCGACTCCCATCGGGTCCACAAGTGCCTGGTTACCATCTCTCAAATCTACAGAGCACCAGATTGGTGCCTTGGTAATCTCATTGTCAACCCATGTTCTTTCCGGATAGTGAAACGCCGGAAATCTTCTATACCGCTTGTAATTTAACATATCTTTTCCCTCTTGTGTGTTGCGGGGCCTTATGCAGTTCACTGCCGGAGACTTGTCAAAGCCCCTTGCTACATTGTTACAACCAATCCGGCGGAACGCATGACATCAATCACCTGATCCACATATTTCTCACAGATGTCCTCTGTCCCTGCCTCCACCATAACTCTGACAACCGGCTCTGTGCCCGAGGCTCTGAGCAGGATTCTGCCATCCTCTCCCAGTGCTTTGGTCACCTCGTCCACAGCCTGAAGGACTCTGGGATCATTCTGTGCCGCCTCTTTGTCAAGCACCCGCACATTTTTGAGGACCTGCGGATACACCGTGAAGCCCTGGCAGAGCTCCTTCAGCGACTGCTTCTTGCCAAGCATTGTTTCCATAACCTTAATAGAGGTAAGGATCCCATCTCCAGTTGTGGCATGCCTCAGAAAGATAATATGCCCTGACTGCTCACCACCCAGAGAATACCCGTTTCTGGACATATTTTCATAGACAAAGCGGTCACCGACCTTGGTCTTCTGGTATTTGATCCCCGCCTCGTCCAGTGCCTTGTACAAGCCGAAGTTGGACATTACGGTAGTGACAATCGTATCCTCCTGCAGCTGTCCGCACTCCTTCATGTACTTACCTGTAACATACATGATCTGGTCGCCGTTGACAAGATTTCCATCCTCATCTACCGCAAGACAGCGGTCAGCGTCGCCGTCAAAGGCAAATCCGACCTCACATCCCTCGGAAACGACAAATTTCTGCAGGCTCTCGATGTGCGTAGACCCGCAGCCATTGTTGATATTCAGTCCGTTCGGCTCATTATGAATCACATGTGTATCGGCACCCAGCGCATCAAATACAGCCTTGGCGCAGGAGCTTGCAGATCCGTTGGCACAATCCAGTGCAACCTTCCGTCCCTTAAATGAATGTGTAGCGAGAGAAATAAGATATCCGATATAGCGGTTTCTGCCGGCTGCAAAATCCACCGTACGACCGATATTTTCTCTCGTGGCAAGCGGGACCTCCGGTGTGCGGCCATCCAGGTAATCCTCGATTTCCTGAATGACATCATCGCCCAGCTTCTCACCGTTTTCATTGATGACCTTAATACCATTATCATAGTACGGATTGTGGGATGCTGAAATCATAACACCGCAGTTAAAATCCTCGGATCTCACAATATAGCTGACAGATGGTGTCGTCGTCACATGCATGAGATACGCATCCGCACCTGCCGCCGTAATACCGGCTGCGATGGCATACTCAAACATATAGCTGGAACGTCTGGTATCCTTACCAATGACAATCCTGCAGCGTCCCCCCGGCTTTAGATTTTTCTGATAATACCAGCCCAGGAACTTACCCACACGGAATGCGCTGTCTGCCGTAAAGACAACATTCGCCTCACCGCGATATCCGTCTGTACCAAAATATTTACCCATTTTAAATGTTCCTTCTTTATAATTTTACTGCGGCATATCAGCAAGGTCCGTAAGATATCTCCGAAGCGCATCCTGCCAGGTTGGAAGCGGGGTAAATCCCTGCTTTACAAGCTTTGACTTGTCCAGTCTTGAGTTAAACGGACGCGCTGCCTTGGAGAGACCATACTCCTCGGTAGAAACCGGAACTACCCTGGTGCTGTATCCTGCCTGACGATAGATCTCTTTTGTAAAATCATACCAGCTGATATACCCGCCCTCGTTGGTTGCATGATAATATCCGTATTTATCGGTCTCAATCATGTCCACAAGGAGTCTTGCCAGATCCAGCGTATAGGTAGGTGTCCCGATCTGATCATCTACGACCCGCACGGTGTCATGTGTCTTACCGACATTCAGCATCGTCTTGATGAAGTTCTTGCCATTCAGTCCAAAAACCCAGGCAATCCGCACGATAAAGTACTTGGTAAGTGTTCCGGAAACTGCAAGCTCACCGCCTAGCTTGGTCTTACCATACATATTGAGCGGAGCGTAGTCCTTACAGTCCGGATCCCAGGGCGTAGTACCCTGTCCATTAAATACATAGTCCGTGGAAATGTAGACCATCTTGCAGTCCAGCTCCTTGGCTATATCCGCAATGTACTGCGTACCGTCCACATTGATTGCCTGCACCTTTGCCTGCTTGTCCTCATCCTCTGCCGCGTCCACTGCAGTCCAGGCTGCACAATGAATGATGACGTCCGGGCGTACCTCGCGAAGGACGGCATTCACCTGCTCACGGTTGGTGATGTCCATCGACACATAGGGCATGCCGGTAACCGGAGAGCCGTCCTGTATGCCGCTGTATACCGGGGCAAGGTCCGAACCAACTCCCTCATATCCGCGCTTTGCAAGCTCATTCATCACGTCGTGACCGAGCTGTCCGCCGACACCTGTTACAAATACCTTCATATCAGTCCTTCAGACCCTTTCCTTCTACATACATCTTATCAAAGTAGCTCTGATACTCACCGGAAATGATATGCTCCCACCACTCCTTGTTGTGGAGATACCAGTCAATGGTTACAGGGATACCGGTGTCAAAGGTATACTCCGGCTTCCATCCGAGCTCTGTCTCGATCTTGGTCGGATCCATGGCATATCTCTGGTCATGACCCGGACGATCCTTTACAAACTCAATGAGAGATTCCGGTTTATTGAGTGCCTTGAGGATCGTCTTTACTACCTCAAGGTTGGAACGCTCATTGTGGCCTCCGATATTGTAAACTTCACCGACTCTGCCCTTACGAACCACAAGGTCAATTGCCTTGCAGTGATCCGTTACATAGAGCCAGTCGCGGACATTGGCACCGTTGCCGTATACCGGGATCTTCTCATCATTGAGTGCTCTGGAAATAACAAGCGGAATCAGCTTCTCCGGGAAGTGATATGGTCCGTAGTTGTTGGAGCAGCGG
>DJXY01000101.1 GCA_002449915.1 Oribacterium sp. UBA6992 | reverse complement strand
CTTTTACCGATCGGGCTTTCGAGCCCTGCCGCAAGCTCCTCCAGGGAAGCGCCTGGATTACGGAGGCTTGCCTCCGCAATTTCCCTGAGACCGGGTTCCAGATTTTTGAACCCGAGCTTCTCCTGTATAAGCCTGATGTCCTCCGTCTGCCGGATGCTGGCACGCACGGTTCTGTTAATGTTGGCTGTTTCAAAATTAACCCGGCGATTTACGTTTTCACTGACTTCCTTCAGGATACGTACATTCTCAAAATCCATCAGCGCGCTGTGGGCACCTACAATGTTCAGTACATCTGAGATTTCAGACGCATCTTTAAGATAAACGATCGGGTGCTTGCCGCGTTCCGTTGTCTTAGGATGCAGACCGAAGGACTGAAGCCCGGCCATAATCTTCCCCACATCGTCCTGATTCTGACAGATAAACTCAAGATGATAATCCTTGTTGGGATCTGTTACAGAACCAGCTTCCAGAAATTTATCTCTCAGATATTTTCTAATATACGACTGTTCATTATCGACGCTTGTAATCTTATATTCTTTTCCGGTAACTGTAAAGTCCTTTTTAACAAGTTCGTCCTTCACTTTTCTGGAAAACGACATTTCAATCCTCTTTGTCTCACAATCGGATGCAGAAGTTCCTACACCTGTGCTGCTTTGCATGTATTATCCACGGCATATTTCACTCCGGAAAATATTGCTGATCAAGGTGGGCTGACTATATACACATGCCGGTTTACTGCTGCGATCATTTTTCAATATCTCTGTGATCAATGCGGAGACCATAGTCTGCGGTTTTTTTAAGCTCCTGAAAGAGCATCTCCGCTATGGTTACGCTGCGGTGATGGCCTCCCGTACATCCGATCCCGATCACAAGCTGGTTTTTACCCTCCGAGATATAGTGCGGGATCAGGAAGCGAATCAGATCCAGGAGCTTTGCCATAAATTCCGCTGCTACACCATCCTGACATACATATTTCTGCACCGGCTCCTCGAGTCCCGTATGATGCTTAAGCTCCGGTACATAATAAGGATTAGGCAGAAACCGGACATCAAATAAAAGGTCCGCATCCTCCGGAATCCCATATTTATAACCGAAGGACAGGATCGTCACCTGCAGGTTTTCATACTCGGCATTTTTTAAAAAGATATCCTGAAGCTGTGCTCTCAGCTCCTTGGTAAGGAGGTGCGACGTATCAATAATATAATCCGCCCGCTCCTTAAGCCATGACAGCACCGTACGCTCCTCCCGGATCCCGGTCTCGACTCTGCCATCCTTGGACAGCGGGTGGGCGCGTCTTGTCTCCTTAAACCGTTTCAGAAGCACATCATCCGCGGCATCCAGAAATAAAATCTCATATTCCACTCTGCCCTTGATGTCCCAGTCATCAAAAACCTCCTTGAGCATCGGAAGGTCCTTGCCGGAACGGATATCCACACCGAGCGCCGCTTTGCTGATCTCCGCATTTCCATCCGTAAGCAGCTCCGCAAACTTGCCGATCAGCGGGATTGGCAGATTGTCCACGCAGTAATATCCCATATCCTCAAGGGATTTCAGTGCAACCGTCTTACCGGCACCACTCATCCCTGTTACGATCAGAAGCTTCCCCACATCTTCACCTCCGGCGTAAGCTCCACGCCTGTATGCTCCAGAACCTTGGTACGGACCTCCTGTATCAGAGCATAGATATCGGAAGCCGTCGCGCTGCCTTCATTCACAATAAATCCACAGTGCTTTTCTGATACCACCGCACCGTTGTGCCGATATCCCCGGAGCCCGCTCTCCTCAATCAGCTGCCCGGCAAAATGCCCCTCCGGCCGCTTAAAGGTGGAGCCCGCAGAAGCCTTATCCAGCGGCTGCTTCTCGGCACGCCTCCGCTGATACTCCTGCATCTCCTTTAAAATCTCCTCCGGGTCACCTTTCCGGAGACGGAACACCGCTGACAGCACAATCAAGCCCGACTCCGGTATAATAGAATGCCGGTATCCAAGCTCCAGCGCCTCCAGCGGAAGCGTTTTAACCTGTCCCTCCCGTGTGATCACTTCGCAGCTCTCCAGCACATCCCGCATCTCCGTACCGTACGCGCCGGCATTCATCGTAACCGCGCCGCCTACCGTGCCGGGGATCCCGCGCAGCGCCTCCATCCCCGCGAGTCCATGCTCGTAGGCATAGAGCGCTGTCCTCGAGAGAAGTGTCCCCGCCATTGCCTGGATGCGAATGCTTCCGTCTCTGCGGTCGTCGAGCAGCTCCAGTCCGTCAAGTCCCGACCGGAGCTCGATGACCACCCCCGGAACTCCTTCATCCGACACCAGCAGATTGGTGCCATTGCCGAGGATCCGGTAGGAAAGTTTCTCTTTATATAAAAAAATAATCAGTTTTTTAAGTTCATCTGCGTCCTCCGGAATCACATAAGCACTGGCAGGTCCTCCCACCCGGAAGCTTGTGTGATTCTTAAGAGGTTCGTTTTTCAGTACCTTCATGAGAAGTTAATCCTTGTATATTGATTTCCGGCTCAGTTGTCAAATTTGCCGTTCATATTGGCTGTGACCCGGTCATACAGCACCTGTGCCGCGTTATAGCCCATTTTCTTGGCACGGTTGTTGACAGCAGCGCATTCCACGATAACCGCCACATTTCTACCCGGACGGATCGGGATTTCATAGCTGATAATCTTATTGCCAAGCAGCTCCGTATAATTATCCTTCAGTCCCAGACGGTCATACTCTTTATCCTTGGACCACTCCGCAAGCTTGATCACCATGTCGATATTCTGCGAGTCCTTGATGCACTCTACACCGAACATCTGGCGAATGTCAATGATCCCGATGCCCCGAAGCTCAATGAAGTTACGGGTAATATCCGGAGCAGAACCCACTAGGATGTCATCTGAAATCTTGCGGAGCTCCACAACATCATCGGAAACAAGACGATGCCCTCTCTTTATAAGCTCAAGTGCCGCCTCGGACTTGCCGATGCCGGAGTCGCCCATGATCAGCACACCTTCTCCGTAAACATCCACCAGCACGCCGTGGACTGTAACCATCGGCGCCATCTTTTCCTTGAGCCAGCGGATAATCTCTCCCTCCAGCTCTGTCGTTGGTCTGTGAGAGGAAAGCAGCGGAATCCCGGCCTCCTTGCATGCCGTTACCATGCAGCTGTCCGGCTCAATATCTCTTGCATAAATGATGCAGGGGATCGGATACTTGGTAATTTCCGCGTATCTCGCTCTCCGGTGCGGCCGGTCCATCGTCATAAGATACGCCGTTTCCACATTTCCGATAATCTGCACACGTTCCGAGTCAAACTGATCAAAAAAACCGGTGAGCTGTAGTGCCGGGCGGTTCACATCCGGGATGGTCATATATTTATGATCCGTATCAATTTCCGGTGTCAGATTTCTGAGATTCTCTTTTTTGATCAGCTCCGAAACACTGACCTTATCTGCATGCGTCATATCATTCCTCCAGGGTTTTATGATTTTTCACGATTTCCGATACAAAGCTCCATCGCCGTAGTACACGACGGACAGGTTTATTAAATAGTATATTTGCTGGAGGCGGAAATTGCAACGTCTTCTCCTCCATGCTATAATGCAGACAGTCTCTAAACGTGGTCTCGTTTTAAAAACGATGCCGGAGGAGTGCATTATGACAAAGGATTCACCCATCGGAGTCTTTGATTCCGGGGTCGGCGGCATCAGCGTCCTGCGGGTCATGCAGGAAACCATGCCCCATGAAAATTTTATATATTATGGTGACAGCGGAAATGCGCCATACGGCGAAAAAACACCGGATCACATTCGCCGTCTCTCGGAAAATGTGATCCGTTTCCTGTTTCATAAGGAGGTAAAGGCTGTGGTTATCGCCTGTAATACAGCGACCTCTGCCGCTGCTGACTACCTCCGCGCAAAATACCCTGACCGGATTATCCTCGGTATGGAGCCAGCCGTAAAGCCGGCAGTACTTCAGTCCGGGAAACGCCATCCTGCGGTGCTGGTCATGGCGACTTCCTCCACTCTGCACGGAGAAAGGATGAAGCATCTGGTTTCTCTGCACGGGGAGGATGGAGATATTTATCCACTTGCGGCTCCGGGGATTGTGCGGCTTGTGGAGGCCGGCAAAAAGGACAGCCCGGAAATGCTGGAGTACTTATCTGAGATCCTCTCTCCCTACAGGAAGCATGCGGACGGATCGATCGGGACGCACATTGACAGTCTGGTACTGGGATGCACCCACTTTCCCTTTGTGGAGGAGCATATCAAGGAGGTGCTGGGATATCCTGTGGAGGTGTACAACGGAGCATACGGAACAGCGCGGGAGGCACTCCGCAGGCTTACGGAAGCCGGGCTTTTAAGTGACAGAGCAGCTCCCGGAGACGTCAAGCTGTATTCAAGCAGTACGGCTCCGGACCCAACCGCGCTTGAGCGCATGCTGCTTCTTTCATAAGATATACCTGCACTTTACCATTGCATATCCTTCATTTTTATGGTAGGATATGTAAGTCTATGAGTATATCATGTGTGTAAGGTGGTGAATATTTATGAAAACCGCACTGGTTATTATATTTGTAATCATTGGAGTTGCTCTTTCCGCGATTATCCTGATGCAGGAGGGTAAGAGCCAGGGTCTTGGCGCTATTTCCGGCATGGCCGATACCTACTGGTCCAAGAACCGGTCCCGCTCCATGGAAGGAAATCTTGAGAAGTTTACAAAGTTTGCTGCGGTAGCATTTTTTGTAGTTGCTCTTGTACTGGATGTGATCTGGTAATTTCGTCTGGTAAAATTTCCCGGATTTCATAATGATGTCAAAAAGCCTGCATACGAGTTTGTATGCAGGCTTTTTTTAGGATTTCCACCGGAAAGTAAAAGGAATCTATGCAGCAGGAACAGAAAGAAAAGCTTAAAAAGCTCGTACTCGAGCTAATAAATGATAAAATCTATGTCCCCATGAAGACCAAGGAAATGGCAAGCCTCATCGGGATCCCCAAGGCGGAGCGCTCCACCCTGCAGGAAATACTGGATACGCTGGTAAGTGAGGGACAGATTGGCGTTTCGGTCAAGGGGCGCTACGGTAAAAAAGAGAGCTTTACAACCGTGGGGATCTTTCATGCGAACCTTCGGGGCTTTGGCTTTGTAACGATAGAAGGCCGGGATCAGGACGTCTTTATCCCGGCTGAGAACACAGCCCGCGCGCTGGATGGTGACAAGGTCCGGATCCTGATCACTAAGGAGGCCTCCGGACAATCCGCAGAAGGCAGAGTGACCCAGATCCTGGAGCATGCCAATAAGGAACTTGTCGGGATCTATCGTAAAAATAAAAATTTCGGCTTTGTCGAGCCGGATAATCAGAAAATTCTCACGGATATCTTTATCCCCCAGGGGAAGGATATGCGTGCTGTCAATGGACATAAGGTGATGGTCAGAATCGTAAATTATGGAGATGCCCATCATAAACCGGAGGGTATCATCACTGAGATCCTTGGTCACATCACAGATCCGGGTGTGGATATCCTCTCGATCATCCGCGCCTACGGTCTGCCGGAAACATTCCCGAAGGATATCCTGGAGGCAGCCGCTTCCATCCCGGAAACGGTTCCGGCAGAGGCAATTGCCAGAAGATCCGCCCATGATTTCCGAAATCTCACGACCGTCACCATAGACGGTGAGGATGCCAAGGATCTGGATGACGCCATCAGCCTGGAGAAGGATCTGAAAACCGGATTTTACAAGCTGTATGTGCATATCGCGGATGTCTCGGAATATGTTAAGGAGCACACGCTGCTTGACCAGGAGGCTCTCAACCGGGGCACCTCCGTCTATCTTGTAGACCGTGTGATCCCGATGCTGCCGAGAGCCCTGTCCAACGGGATCTGCTCGCTCAATGAAGGCGAGGACCGGCTGACACTCTCCTGCATTATGGATATTGATCCGCAGGGTACCATTGTCGGTCACGAAATCTGCGAGAGTGTCATCCGCTCGGATAAGCGCATGAGCTACTCCGGCGTGCATGCGGTCTTGAATGACACAGAATTAAATAATGGCGAGGATAAGGCGTCCTATCTTCCCTTCCGGGACCTTCTTTTCCGGATGAGGGAGCTTGCGGAGCTTCTCAGAAAAAAGCGGTACGCAAGAGGCGGTATTGACTTTGATTTTCCGGAGTCCAAAATCGAGCTGGACGAACGCGGACATGTTGTCAAGATTTATCCCTACAGCCGTAATGAGTCCAACATGCTGATCGAGGATTTTATGCTGGCGGCCAATGAAACGGTTGCCGAGGATTATTTCTGGCAGCAGCTTCCGTTTTTATACCGGGTGCATGAAAAGCCGGATCCTGAGAAATTACGGCAGCTGGAGCTCATGGTGGAGAACTTTGGGCATGTCATCCATCATAAGGGAGACGAGGTGCATCCTAAGGAAATCCAGAAGCTTCTGGATTCCATCGTGGGTACACCGGAAGAAGCCGTCATTCAGACCATGACGCTGAGATCCATGAAGCAGGCACGGTACTCTACGGAAAACAGCGGGCATTTCGGTCTTGCCGCAAAATACTATACACACTTTACTTCCCCGATCCGACGGTATCCGGATCTGCAGATCCACAGGATCATAAAGGAGAATCTCCGGGGCGGGCTCCGTCCGCGGCGGATCGAGCATTACCGGGAGCTGCTTCCGGGTGTTGCGGACCGCTCCTCCACTCTGGAGCGCCGTGCCGATGAGGCAGAGAGGGAAACCAATAAATTAAAGAAATGCGAATACATCCAGCATCATATCGGCGAGGAATTTACCGGTGTCATCTCGGGAATTACAAATTATGGCATCTATGTCGAGCTTCCCAATACGGTGGAAGGCATGGTGGCTCTCCGATTGATGGATTCGGATTTCTATACATTCCATCCGGATAAATATGAGCTTGTTGGAGAACGTACCGGAAAGGTCTATCGCCTAGGAGATACCGTCCGGATTTCCGTGATGAATGCAGACCGCCTGACACGTACCATTGACTTTATGCTGGTTCCGGACTGGAAGCAGGATTTAACTTGATAAACGGAGGTAACCAAGATGGCTGAGGAAGGGATCAAACTGATTGCCAATAACAAAAAAGCCTACCATGATTATTTTGTGGATCAGACCTATGAATGCGGCATCGAGCTTGCCGGCACAGAGGTAAAGTCTCTGCGCCTTGGACAGTGCTCCATAAAAGAGGCCTGGTGCCAGATCAAAAACGGTCAGGTGTATATCTATGGCATGCATATCAATCCTTATGAAAAAGGCAATATTTTTAACCGGGATCCGCTCCGCGACCGGAAGCTCTTACTGCATCGGGTGGAAATCAATAAAATCGCCGGCAAAATGCAGGAACCGGGGATCGCGCTCATTCCCCTCAGAGTCTATTTTAAACGCAGTCTCGTCAAGGTGGAAATCGGTCTCTGCCGGGGCAAAAAGCTGTATGATAAACGAGATGATATGAAAAAGAAAGCGATTCGGAGAGATCTGGAAAAAGAATTTAAAAAGGCCAATATCCGCGTCTGAGACGCGCAGGATAACATAATAAAAAATGAATCGGGGCTATTGCAAGAGCACTTTTAGTGCCAGCGATAGTCCCGCTTCTATATTGGCTGTTTCACCTATATTTGTTCCGCCTGCATTTACATCATATCGGACAATGCAGTGTCAAAATCCTATCCTGATCAGGAGCGAAGCTTGATATCGAGTTGCTCAAGACCATTCAGGATCTTCTTTACGGTTCCGTTAATCTCATCCTCTGTCAAGGTATGATCCTGTGCACGAAGTGTAACTGTATATGCCATGGACTTAAAGCCAGCGAGCACCTGTGCTCCCACATAAACATCAAACAGCTTGACACTCTCAAGAAGCTTCCCGGACCGCTGCACCAGCATATCCTCAATCTCTCCGGCTGTCACCGACATCGGCACCAGCATAGAGAAGTCACGGGAAACCGCCGGGAACTTGGCAAGCGGAGTGTACTTAATGTTGTCGTTTACATACGGGTAAACCGAAGGCATGTCAACGACAGCAACATACGCCTTCTCTCCAATGCCGTAATTATCCAGGACATCTGGATGAACCTCGCCGAGATAACCAATCACCTTGCCATCATAAAGGATATTTGCCTTCCGGCCCGGATGCAAAAATGGCTTGTTGCATGCTGCATCATAGTGGAATCTGCCCTTCAGTCCGAGCTGGTTCAGGATCACCTCCACATCGCCCTTCATACTAAAGAAATCACTCTCCCCGATTGCTCCGAGCGTAAGCTGCATCCGTTCATCCGGAAGCTCTGTAAGCGGCAACGCCTTGGGCAGGTAAATATTGGCCATCTCGTAGAGCTTTGCGACTTTGTTTCGACGGTTGTAGTTTGTACTGAGAGATGTCAGCATTCCATTCATAGAGGAAGTACGCATCACGGAGAAATCCTCTCCCAGCGGATTGGAAATTGTAATGTACTGCTTCTCCAGTGCATCGTCAGCAAATTTCAGCTTGTCATACACCTTGGGCGACTCAAAGGAATACATAAAGGCCTGAGAGTACCCGAGTGCCTGTGCGTAATGACGCACGCGTTCATTCACAAACAGATCCGGTGCGAGTCCGCCGACATTGTCGGTATTGGCAGGCAGTGTCATCGGAATGTTTGCATAGCCATAGAATCTCGCAACCTCCTCTGCAATGTCACACATCCTGTGGATGTCCTGACGGAAGGTCGGCGCTGTTACCGTAAGCTCATCTCCGTTAACCTCTGTAGAAAGCTCTACCCTTTCAAGATATGCCTTAATCTCCTCCGGAGTAAACTCTGTACCCAGCAGATTGTTGATCTCGGTTGCAGTACACTTAACCACGGACGGTTCCCGCTTTACCGGATAGACGTCGATCATGCCACCTACAACTTCACCGGCATGAAGCTGCTCAATCAGTGCGCATGCCCGGTTAATCGCTGCTTCCGCAAGATTCGGATCGAGACCCTTTTCAAAATAGGCCGACGCATCCGTACGGTCACCCACCTTACGGGCGCTCAGGCGAATGTTGGTGCCGTCAAAGGTTGCCGCTTCAAACACCATGGTCCTGACATCATCCGTAATCTTGGAGTTCTGTCCGCCCATGATACCGGCAATACCGATGGGTCCCTCGGCATCATTAATCATCAGTACCGTATGGTCAAGCTTCCGTACCTGCTGATCCAGCGTCTCAAAACTCTCTCCATCCTTGGCACACTTTACAATAATCTTATGTCCACGGATCAGGTCATAGTCATAGCTGTGCATCGGCTGACCATACTCCAGCATCACATAATTTGTAATATCAACAATATTATTAATCGGTCGGATACCGGCAGAGGCGAGACGGATCTGCATCCATTTCGGAGACGGCGCCAGATGGATGTTCTTTACCATACGTGCGGTATAACGCGGGCAGAGCTTCGGATCCAGTACCGAAACGTCC
>DJXY01000159.1 GCA_002449915.1 Oribacterium sp. UBA6992 | reverse complement strand
CTGCTTGTAAGGCAGATGCTCTCCCAGCTGAGCTAAGACCCCGTCCGTCGCCTGTTATCTTTGCGACTTGTTTATAATACAAGACGAAGTCTGTTTTGTCAACAATGAATTTTAT
This sequence comes from Oribacterium sp. UBA6992, assembly GCA_002449915.1. Taxonomy (GTDB): domain Bacteria; phylum Bacillota; class Clostridia; order Lachnospirales; family Lachnospiraceae; genus Oribacterium. Next base: position 3,120 of record DJXY01000159.1, on the reverse strand, counting down.
GATTTTAAAGAAATCATGCCATACCGATCACACAGCTCTATTTATAGTCCCCAGGCTCATCCCTACATACTTAAGGTAGCTATGTCCACCGTAGTTCCGTAACAAAATCATGTAAAACAGCTCAGTTAAATCCATAGAACTTCTGCGTAACCTTATACGCCGCAATCGTCAGCTTATTGCCCACTTTGCCAGGCAGATTAACGCCCTGCCCCAGAAAGCTTGTACGAAGCCGAAGCCATAACCTGAAATTCTTTTTCTTAAGGTACTGCCACAGCTCCCGTTTTTTAGCCATGTTTTCTTCTGTACCGGATTTAATCGCAAGTATAGACGAAATGGTCGTAATAATATCCAGATAGTTAAACATATAGTGTCGAAGCTTAGCCGATGGTATCTTGGACAGGTCACAACAATCCGCCATAATTTTATTTACCCGAATCTGCTGATCAATCCTCCCGATCATCACTGCTTCATTTACCGACTGGTCTTCTCTGCCAATAAAATAATGGTACAGATTCACATCCATATAATACATCTTTTTTACAGAGGGAAGAGGCTGATATACAAAGATATTATCTACGTAAAAGGTATGCTTCGGCAGCACCAGACCACAATCTCTCAGCATCTGTGTGCGGTAAATCACCGAATGCATTAAAATATACTGCCCCAGCATGAAATGCTTTACACCCTTCCATCCGAAAATCTGATTCTGCGGAAATGCCGTGCGGTAACGCATTACCTTTTTATGCTCCTGTCCCACCTTATCATAGATAAAGTTTGCGACAAACATATCCACCGGTGTTCCTGCCATAACCTGCTCTCTAAGCTTTCCAAGCACCTCAGGCAAAGCCTTGTCATCCAGCCAGTCATCCGAATCCACAACCTTAAAAAATAGACCGGTCGCGTTTTTTAAGCCGGTATTCACCGCTTCACCATGTCCTCCATTTTCCTGATGTACCGCCTTGCAAATTCCCGGATACCTTGCTTCATATTCTCTGGCGATTTCAAAGGTATTATCCTTCTGTGAACCATCATCTACAATTATGATCTCCACCTCATCTCCGCCCGGCAGGATGCTTTCTATACAATGGCGCATGTACTCTGCTGAATTGTAGCATGGTATTGCGAAACTTATTAATTTCATAATATAACCTCATTCAATATAAAAAACAGTCATGCAGAGATTTTAACCCTGCATGACTGTTTTTACAAGTCCCCTGTTTTGGAGCCCATAACCATGTTACGCGCTCCTTTAGCACATTATGCTCCTACTGAATCGTAGTTCCAGCAAGACCGGAAACCGCCTTTTCAGCAAGCTCCATAGATGTAATAATCGCCTTTCTGCCGTTTCCAGACTCCACAAATTCAATACCTGCTTCCACCTTAGGCTGCATAGAGCGGAACTCAAAATGTCCATCCTTTATATACTGCTTTGCTTCCTCAATTGACATCTTGTCCAGCTTTTTTTCATCCGGCTGACCAAATTTAAGTGAAACCTGATCTACTGCCGTGGTAATCAATAGAATGTCGGCATCCACTTCCTTGGCAAGAAGGCCTGCCGCAAGATCCTTTTCTATAACAGCAGCCGCCCCCTTAAGATTGTTCCCCTGCCGCAGCACCGGGATACCACCACCGCCGCAGGCAATTACTACCTGATCGGCGTCAAGCAGTGTCTTGATTGCGTCAATTTCTACAATAGATTTTGGCGTCGGAGCCGGTACAATTCTGCGGAACCTTCCATCTGCAATCATCTGCACATGATTTCCGTTATCCTCTTCCTTTTTGGCTTCCGCGGCATCCATAACCTTGCCCACCAGCTTGATCGGATTATAAAAGCTCTCGTCATAAGGATCCACAAGAACCTGCGTAAGGATCGTAGAGGCAGTCTTATAAATTCCCCGTTTCACAAGCTCCGCCCGCACAGCGTTCTGCAGATCATATCCGATCATGCCCTGACTCATGGCTGAGCAGACCGCGAGAGGTGTTTTGGTATACTGCTCCGGATAGTTCTCGGAGAGATCCTTCATGGCAGTATGAATCATGCCAACCTGCGGAGAGTTAGAATACACAATGGCAATCTGATAGCCGCTCTCCACAAAATCACCGATCATAACGGCAGTTCTTTTTACAGCTTCCTTCTGTTCCGGAAGTGTATATCCCAGGTCCTTATGTCCGAGGGCAATGACCATTCTTTTTTTACTCATTACGCTTCCTCCTGTTACGCCTTTCTATCCAGTTTTGCGATATCTATGAGATGCAGCTCAGCAGACTTATTTTCCAGAGAGGTGGCAAGCGCTCTTGCGGTATCAATCGCCGTAAGTACATTGACACCGGTCTCCACTGCATTTCTGCGGATCACAAAGCCATCCTTGGATGCCTCTGCACCCTCCTTAGGTGTATCAATGACAATGTCCAACTCATGTCCAAGCACGAGATCCAGGATGTTAGGCGACTCCTGCTCCACCTTACGTACCTGGAAGCATTTTACTCCACCTTCGGTCAGTGCCTGATAGGTTCCATGTGTTGCAAAAATGCGATATCCAAGCTTTTCAAAGCGCTTTGCAATCGGGATAATTTCCTTCTTATCCTCATCTCTTACGGTAATTACCATGTTGCCGTATTTCGGCAGCTGAATGCCCGCTCCCTGGAACGCCTTATACAGTGCCTCGTTAAAGGACTTGGCAATGCCGAGACATTCGCCTGTGGACTTCATCTCCGGTCCCAATGAAATATCCGCGCCTTTGATCTTTTCAAAGGAGAACACCGGCATCTTAATCGCATAGTAGTCTGCTTCCGGCTGCAGTCCCGGTTTGTAGCCAAGCTCCCGGATGGTATGCCCGCAGATAATCTGTGTTGCGAGCGGAACAATCGGGATTCCGGTGACCTTGCTGATGTACGGCACGGTTCTTGAGGATCTTGGATTCACCTCAATGATATAAACCTCATCGCCGTCCGCGATAAACTGCACGTTGACCATGCCGATGACATGCAGTGCCTTGGCAAGCCGCTCGGTATAATCGATAACCCGCTGCTTGGCGGTCGGTGTAAGACTCCGCTCCGGATATACAGAAATCGAGTCACCGGAGTGGATACCTGTACGCTCGATATGCTCCATAATACCCG
>DJXY01000206.1 GCA_002449915.1 Oribacterium sp. UBA6992 | reverse complement strand
CCGTATGGGAATCGGCGATGTGACAAGACCACTTCCGGAAACGGTTGTGGAGGCACTGGTCAAGGCATCCCGCGAGATGGGAGTGGCGGAAACCTTCCACGGTTACGGACCCGAGCAGGGCTATGACTTCCTCAAGACGGCGATTCAGAATTACTATACAAGATTTCATGTAGCACTTGAGCAGGATGAGATTTTTATCTCGGACGGCGCCAAGAGCGATATCGGAAATATTCTCGATCTTTTCAGCGTTGATAACACCGTGATGGTAACGGATCCGGTCTATCCGGTTTATGTGGATACCAATGTTATGGCGGGACGCAAGATCATCTACGCGTATTCCAGCGAGGAAAACGGATTTCTGCCGATGCCGGCGCCGGAGTACAAGGCGGATCTTATTTACCTCTGCTCGCCCAACAACCCGACCGGCGCGGTTTATAACCGGGAGCAGCTTACCGCCTGGGTGAACTTCGCACGAGACAACGGATCGATTATCCTCTTTGATGCTGCATACGAATGCTTCGTCACCGGAGATCTGCCGCATTCCATTTATGAGATTCCGGGTGCCAAGGAGGTTGCGATTGAGTTCTGCAGCTTCTCCAAAAAGGCAGGCTTTACCGGGACAAGATGCGGATATACGGTTGTACCGTATGCACTGAAGCGGGATGGAGCCGATCTCAACCATATGTGGCTGAGACGTCAGACGACAAAGTTTAATGGTGTAAGCTATATTGTGCAGAGGGCTGCGGAAGCGGTTTTTACGCCGGAAGGCGAGAAGCAGATCAATGAAAACATTCAGTATTATAAGGATAATGCCAAGATCATTACGGATACCCTCGACCGGATGCAGATTTTCTACACCGGTGGCAAGAACTCCCCGTATATCTGGATGAAGTGTCCGGGCGGCATGAAATCCTGGGTTTTTTTCAATGATCTTCTGGAAAAAGCATATGTCGTAGGTACTCCGGGCGCAGGTTTCGGCAAGAGCGGAGAGCAGTTTTTCCGGCTGACGGCGTTTTCCACGCATGAAAACACGGAGGAGGCGATGCGCCGGTTTGAACGGATTTACGGATAAAATGCAGGACTTCCGGAATGAGGCAACTGAGCAATCCGTGGCTTAACAGCAGGTTGTATGGCGGTTTCAGTAAAAAGTCAGAAAGTGGGTTTACAGATGGCAACAGAAGAACATACAATACTGGTAAATAAAGGGTTTACGGAGGATTTCATGAATTCCTATGAGGATATCCTCAATTTTGTTGAGGAGGAGAATATAAAGTTTATCCGGCTTGCGTTTTTTGATGTTTTTGGCAAGCAGAAAAACATTGCGATTATGCCGGATGAGCTGAAGCGGGCATTTACCGAGGGGATTACCTTTGACGCTTCCTCGATTGACGGTTTTGGCTCGGAGGTTCGTTCGGATCTCTTTTTGAGACCGGATCCCACTACGATGTCAATTGTGCCATGGCGTCCGCTGGATGGCAGAGTTGCCAAGATGTTCTGCGATATTGAGTATCCGGATGGCAGGATCTATGAGAAGGATCCGAGATATATCCTGAAGCAGGCAGTCCGCAAGGCGGCAGAGTTCGGCATCCGGGTCAACTTTGGCGCGGAGGTTGAGTTTTACATCTTCAAGCGGGATGAGAATGGAGACAAGACCAGAATTCCGCAGGATGATGCAAGCTATATGGACATCGCACCGGCAGACCATGGAGAAAATATTCGCAGAGACATCAGTTTTGCGCTTGTGGATATGGGGATCCGACCGGAGGCATCCCATCACGAAATGGGACCCGGGCAGAATGAAGTGGATTTCCGCTACAGCGATGCACTTACGGCAGCGGACAATACGGCAACCTTTAAATGGGTGGTGAAAAGCATTGCCAATTCCGATGGCGTCTGGGCGGATTTTTCACCGAAGCCGCTTGCGGATCAGCCGGGGAACGGGATGCACATTAATTTTTCCGTAGAGAGCCAGGATGGACTGGATCACAGTCCTGCATTTATGGCAGGCATCTTGGATCATATCCGGGAAATTACCTTATTTTTAAATCCGATCCGGGAGTCCTATGAGAGGCTTGGAGAAATGAAGGCACCGGCGTATGTGAGCTGGTCGGAGCAGAATCGTTCGCAGCTGATCCGGATTCCGGCGACCCGTTCCGGCATTAAGAGGATGGAGCTTCGCTCACCGGATCCGATGTGCAATCCGTATCTTGCCTATGCACTGCTGATTTATGCAGGCTTAGACGGGATCGAACGGAAGCTTCAGCCGATGCAGCCACTGGACATCAATCTGTTCCAGGCATCACCGGAGGTCATAGATACGCTGAAGCGTCTGCCGCAGAGCTTTGCGGAGGCGGTACAGCTTGCGGAATCCAGTGAGTTTGTGAAACGGGTTCTGCCGGAGGACTACTTGAGATCCTACGCGGAGCAGGCATTGTAGGTAAGATTTTGGCAGGTCTACGTAAGAGGACCGGATGACAGTCTACGGACAGCAGGGCAGAATTACATCAGGGGGATTTTCAATGGAGAGGTCAGAGGCTAAAACGAGTGTTCTTGTGGCTGCGCAGACAGAAAAAACCGCTGTGCAGATCCGGAACATCCTGCCTGCCGGATTTGGCAGGGTAAGCTTTACGGATTCCCTGACGGCTGCCCGCCAGAAGCTTGCTGCAGAACAGATGGATATGCTGATCGTGTTTCTGCCATTAAAGGACTGTACCGGGCTTGATGCTGTTGTTGATCTCCAGATGAAATATCCAATGATGGGTATTTTACTTCTGGTCCGGAGCGAGGGCTATGAACAGACGGTTTACCGGGTACAGGATGCGGGCATCATGGTGCTGGAGCGTCCGATCAGTACGATGACCTTCCAGCAGACCTTAAATATCATGAACACGATGCGGAAGCGTGTTGCAGCGCTCAGCCGTGAAAACGACAAGCTCCGTAAAAAGCTTGATGATGAACGGTATATCTCGAGAGCCAAGGGTCTCCTGATTGAGAAGGGGCTGATGACCGAGCAGGAAGCGCACCGCTATCTAGAGAAGCAGGCGATGGACAATGCCATTTCCAAAAAGGAGATCGCGCTCCGGGTGATCCGGGACAGCGGCAGAATCGTCACTTCGGTAAAGAGCTGATGCGCCAGACATAGAGATAAAGTAAATTTAAAAAAGTTTGATTGGGGACAATGGAGTCCGTGAGACAGAGATGTCGCGGCCATTGTCCCTTTTTTTTAAAAAGTATCCTGAGGAGGAGAAATCTATGAGTACATCTATTCCTGAGATCTATGGAAGCCTTGTATTTAATGACAAGGTCATGAAGGAACGACTGCCTAAGGATGTTTACAAGGCAGTACACAAGACAGCCAAAAATGGCACCCATCTGGATCTGGAAGTAGCCAATACGGTTGCTGCAGTAATGAAAAACTGGGCAATGGAGCATGGCGCAACTCATTTTACGCACTGGTTCCAGCCAATGACCGGACTCACGGCAGAAAAGCACGACAGCTTTATTTCACCGACGGACAATGGCGGTGCAGTCATGGAATTTTCCGGCAAGGAGCTTGTAAAGGGCGAGCCGGATGCATCCTCCTTCCCGTCAGGAGGGCTCAGAGCTACGTTTGAGGCGAGAGGCTACACGGCATGGGATCCGAGCTCTCCTGCATTTATTAAGGATGGAACGCTGTATATCCCGACCGCATTCTGCTCCTACAGTGGTGAGGCACTGGACAAAAAGACTCCTCTGCTTCGTTCCATGGAAGCACTCAACAAGGAAGCGGTTCGTCTTCTGAACCTGCTGGGGGATACAGAGGTTACCCATGTGGATACTACGGTAGGCTCCGAGCAGGAGTATTTCCTGATTGATAAGGACCTCTATAAGGCAAGGAAGGATCTGCTCCTTTGCGGCAGAACCCTGCTGGGTGCTCCGGCTCCTAAGGGACAGGAAATGGAGGACCACTACTTTGGAGTCCTTAAGCCAAAGGTGTCGGAGTTCATGCATGATCTCGATATGGAGCTCTGGAAGCTGGGCGTACCTGCCAAGACCAAGCACAACGAGGTTGCGCCATCCCAGCATGAGCTTGCACCGGTATTTGAGACTGCCAATGTTGCGGTTGACCATAACCAGCTCACCATGGAGATGATGAAAAAGGTAGCGGACAAGCATAACTATGCATGTCTTTTACATGAGAAGCCATTTGATGGTATCAATGGTTCCGGCAAGCATAACAACTGG
>DJXY01000037.1 GCA_002449915.1 Oribacterium sp. UBA6992 | reverse complement strand
TGAGCATAATGAAGCTCATATCAATTCCCTCCTCAGTAAGTGCCTTCTGCGCATAGGAAATGAGCCTCGGCTTCAGCTGGTCAAGCTCATCTGCGTTTAAGCTGGTTACCTGACTTACACCAAAATGCACCTTTCCTGCTGTAAATTTCTTAAAATCCTGATGGAAAATCTCGGAATCCGTTTTGCCCTTCAGATTGGACGCTGCCGCAAACATTTCCAGCGCGTATTTCTCAATATCTACTCCTGCAATCTCCGCGAGCTCCCTGCCTGCCGCCTTATCAACCTCCGTGCAGGTCGGTGAACGAAAGAGAAGGGTGTCGGAAATAATGGCGGACATTAGAAGTCCTGCCGTTTCCGGATCAGGCTTCACGCCGTTTTCCTTATACATCTGGTAAATTATGGTCGAGCAGCAGCCCAGAGGCTGATTCCGGAAATATACCGGGGACATTGTCGGCACGGCGTCAATCTTATGATGATCGATGATCTCGCGAATGTCCGCCTTTTCCACGCCTTCGACTGCCTGACCCGCTTCATTATGATCCACCAGGATCACCTGCTTGCCATGGGCGCCCAGCAGATTCCGGCGGGAAATCATGCCAAGGTACTTTCCGTCCTTGGAGAGCACCGGAAAGTCTCTGTGCCGCATCGAGGTCATGATATCGCGAATGTCATCGATCGCATCTTCCTCGCTGAAGGTCACCAGCTTATCCTTGGTCATAAAGTACTTGATCGGCATGGACTGGTTGATCAGGCGGGCTGCGGTATATGCATCGTAGCTTGTGACCATAATGATCATGCCGTTCTGCTCTGCCAGTGCCTTGATGGTAGGCGAAACATTGGCACCCTCACAGATAATGATGCAGTCCGCACCATTGTCAAGGGCTGACAGCTGGCTCTCCGCGCGGTTTCCGAGGATGACGATATCATGCTTGTCAATATAATAGGACATCATCTCCGGATTGGCGGCGGCAATCAGCACCTTGCCTTCTGTACAGAAGCGGCTGACATCTCCGGTTACAAGTGTGGCCTCCAGCGTTTCCAGGATATTTTTATACTGTGTATGTGCCTTGGAGATAATACTGGAATCATAAACATTCATATACGATTTTGCGATATCGCCCAGCGTAATCAGCCCGTTGAGATTCCCGGATCCGGATACCGTCGGAAGCGTATAGATGTGCTCATTGTTCATGATGTTCCATGCCTGCTTCAGAGACATGTTCTGATCCACTCCGGGAGTCTTACGGTACTCCACGTCGCTGACCTGTGTCCTTACAGAGCGGATGAGTCTGGGCGCTGCGACTTTAAAATGTTCCAGCACAAAGCTGGTTTCCGCATTGGGATTACCCGCGCGGCAGGCAACATAACGATCTGTCGCATTGATCTTGTTTTTAAGTCTTGCATAGGAAATCGCTGCGCAAATCGAATCTGTGTCCGGATTTCTGTGTCCTGTAATTAGAATTTCCCGCTCTGTATTATGCATTGCCTTCTTTTCTTTTACTGAATCTGGCATGATAAACTCCTTTTCAAATATTCGTATAATTTTTTCGTATAATTTTTTATAAATGAAACACGTAGATGAAACCGTAACTGTATGGATCGCATCTTGTCCGGCAGCAGCCTTATGGCACGAAACCTGCGAGGTCGTCCTTATGGTGTCATCCCCGGAGCGATATTTTTGCCCGCAATCGCGCCTGCATCCGCATCCGGATCTGCTTTTGGTCCGTTACCGGATCCGGCATTACCGGAGGCTGCTCCTGCTTCAAGCGACTGCTGCAAGCCTGAAATCTGCTGCTCAAGATTTTGCTTAGCTGCGCGGGAAGCTGCTTCACTTGCCGACTGCTTCTCATCATATTCCGCCTTATATGGCAGAGCCCGTGCACGGCTGATCGCGCTCTGCAGATCGGATGCATAACTGTAAGCCTCACTGTAGTTTTCACAGTACTGAAGCTTATCCACTGCATCCTGGATGAGATCCTCTGTGGTTTCATCCTGGTATTCCAGGTTTTCCAGCGTATCCAGCGCCTGCAGGAACGAGTCCTTATTAACCTTTTTGATGGACTCCTCCCGTGACTCCTCTGCCCTGGATGCGTCTTTGGACTGCTGCTGTCTGGATTCCTCCGCTTTTACCTCAAGATACTTGTCAATACTGTCCGACATGCTCTCCTCAATATTATCAAAGTATGCCTTCCGGCTCATGAGTCTGGAGAGTGCTTTTGTGCGGGTATCCGAGTCCTCAAGCTCATCCGCAATCGGCTTTGCCTCCTTGTACAGGTTTCTCTCGGTAAATACATCCTTTACCTCGTTAATTTCCATGGACTCATACTGCGTAAGCAGGCTCTCCAGCTTCTCCGCATTGGCAGCATCCGCCTTTTCCCTGAGAGATGCCGCTGCACGGATTTCCGCTGTAGTTGAAAAATAATCCTCAATTCCGGTAGTCTCATCGACCTTACGCTCTACCGTAGCCGGCTGTTCCCAGTCCTCCGGTGTGAGTCCCTCATGGAGCTGATCCATCGCAGCCTTCCAGATCTTGCCGGCATAGGTTGCGCCATACACACCCGGCATCGGCTGCGGCTGGTCGTATCCGACCCATACTGCCATGGTATAATATTTTGTGTATCCGCAGAACCAGGTATCCTTGGACTCATTGGTCGTTCCGGTTTTACCTGCCGCAGGCATGTTATTGGCAAGAGCCAGTCCGTATCCCGTACCATAAGGCTGGGTCAAGGTACCTTTTAGTATGTCCGTAATAATAAATGCTGTATCATCACGATATACCTGTCCGCCCACCGGTTTATAATCCTTGGTCAGTTCTCCGTCTTTTTCATGCATAATCTTTGTAATGCAGGTCTTGCCGCTGAACTGTCCCCGGTTTGCAAGCGTCGCATAGCCTTCTGCCATATCCACCACTCTGACGCCATAGGTAAAGCCTCCGATGGAAACCGCCTTGGTTGTGGTGTCAATCCAGCTCATATTCTGGAAATGCATGGAAGCAAGATACTGAAGACCTTTTTTTATACCCAGATCATCCAGAATCTGCCATGCAACAGTGTTAAGCGAACGATTTAGTGCCTCCCGGAGCGTAATCATACCATGATAGCCATCGCCGGCATTGGACGGCCCGTTATCAAATTTATGATCATCGATCATCGTGGTTGGAGTGTATTCTCCACTGTCGATTGCCGGTGCGTAATCCAGCAGCGGTTTAATCGAGGAACCCGGCTGACGGGCACTGAGGTACGCACGATTGTATTTATCATCGGTTCCTCGTCCTCCGATGGTAGCTACGACATAACCGGTCCGGTTGTCCACAACTGCAGCAGCGCCCTGCAGTGCGTATTTACCGTTTTCCTGTACATCCTGGAACCCGGAGAGTGTATGATCCAGCTGCTCCTGCACCTTATTCTGCACTGCCGGATCGAGAGATGTATAGATGCTGTATCCGCCGTTCCGGATCTCCGTAATATAATAGTCGTATGCCTCGTTATATTTCTCTTTATAGGCAGTCTCTGCGTCCTGCGTATCCCAGATATACTCAAAATCAAAGTGATTCAGGTCCATCAGGGTAAGCGCTGCACTGTGCAGAGCATACGATGTCAGGTAATCCTCATCTGTCCCTTCCTGCGTATTCTGTACAACTGTGAGCGGGATTGCCGTAAAGGTATGATATTGCTCCTCTGTAATATAACCGCATTCCATCATGGAGTGCAGCACCTGGTTTCGTTTTTCCAGACAGGCATCCGCGTGGCGCACCGGCTCATAGCGGCTTGGAGCATTGGATATGCCGGCGAGGGTTGCAGACTCTGTTTCATTTAGGTCTGCTGCATTTTTATCAAAATAGAAACGACTAGCCGCCTGTACTCCGTAACAGTTGTTTCCATAAAAGTTGGTATTACAGTAAAGCTCCATGATGTCCGCCTTGGTGTACATCTTTTCAAGCTCCTGCGCCAGCATTATTTCTACAAATTTACGGGTAAAGGTACGCTCACTGGTAAGGTAGGTATTTTTTACCACCTGCTGGGTGATGGTCGATCCGCCCTGCGTGATTCTGCCTTTGTTTTTTACAAGCTGCAGCGCTGCTCTCAGCATCGCCTTGTAGTCCACCCCATGGTGGATTTTAAAGTTCCGGTCCTCCTGGGCGATGTAGGCATTCTGCAGATTCATACTGATGTCATTGATTTTGACATACTCAAAGTGACCTGCGTTAATGGTGCCCAGCAGCGCCCCGTTGGTATCGTAAATCTTAGTATCCTCGAGCTTTGTGAGTTCTTTTACATCCACAGAGGCAAGCTTGTCATAGGCTGTCGCCCGCAGCTTTTCATATTCCGGCTTGATTACCAGAAAATACGCAGAAAGGCCTGCAATCGCCGTAAAGGCGAGCAGACCTAAGAGTAAACGTTTAAAAAATCTTAATACACGATGCTTCTGCCTCGGATGTTTTTTCTGCGGAGCATCTCCGGATATATCTATATTCGTATGATTATCTTTTTTATCCATTTTTCAGTGTGTTTATTATGCCTTACTTAGCGTAATCTACCGCTCTTGACTCGCGGATCACATTGACCTTGATTACACCCGGATACTGCATCTGTTCCTGAATCTGTTTGGCAATGTCATGCGCCATAATAGTCATGTCATCGTCGGAAACCTGATCCGGAATCACCATGATTCTGACCTCACGTCCTGCCTGCACTGCAAAGGACTTCTCTACGCCCTTATAGGAATTGGTGATATCCTCAAGCTCCTTAAGACGGTTGGTATATGTCTCAAGCGACTTCCTTCTGGCGCCCGGACGAGCTGCAGAAATCGCATCCGCTGCCATAACGAGACAGGCAATTAAGG
>DJXY01000063.1 GCA_002449915.1 Oribacterium sp. UBA6992 | reverse complement strand
CTCCGACTCCAACGGCTATGTTTATGATCCGAACGGCATCAATTTCGACGTGCTCTGCCAGATTAAGCAGGTGGAGAGAGGCCGGATCAAGGAGTACGCTAAGCGCGTTCCCGGTTCGGAATATCATGACGGCGAGAAGCCATGGGGCGTAAAGTGTGACATCGCTCTGCCATGTGCTACGCAGAATGAGATCAACGGCGCAGATGCCCGGAAGCTTCTGGACAATGGCTGCTGGTGTGTTGCAGAGGGTGCGAATATGCCATCCGATGCAGATGCCATTGATGCATACCTTGCCGCCAAGATCCTGTATATGCCTGCTAAGGCTGCGAATGCAGGTGGCGTTGCGGTTTCCGCTCTCGAGATGTCCCAGAACTCCGAGAGACTCTCATGGAGCTTTGAGGAAGTTGACAAGATGCTGCATAACATCATGGTTAACATCTATAACAACGTCGCCACTGCTGCCAAGAAGTATGGCTATGAGGGTAACTTCGTAGTCGGCGCCAACATCGCCGGATTTGAGAAGGTTGCCAACGCTATGCTCGGACAGGGAGTAGTATAAGCACCGGCGTTTCGCTTAAGTTTTGTGTAAGTTTATAAGCCAAATCTGCTAGCTCCATGCTCGCAGCAAAAGATCACAACAGATAACGAAGCCCCGCGCGGAAATCAAAACCGCGTGGGGCTTCGTTTGATTTATACTAAACCTATCAGTTACAACGGATGTATTCTCCACCGAAATCCCTCGTTCCTAAAATCCTCAATCCCGTTTCCAAATTCCGTCCCATAAAACCTCACAAATTCCTCTCCGAAATCCCTTGAATCTATATTAAAACTCTACATCAAAATCTCATAAATCCCCCGATCTATATCAAAACTCCACATCAAAATCCCATAAATCCCCTGAAATAAGTAAAAAATTTCCGCGTTTATGATGAAAGTCTTGATGTTGGTTTTGCTATCATGTTGATATAAGAAATCAGAAGGGGTTGGAAAGGCGTGCGGCATGGACGAGAGCATACACATAGACAACAGAACAACCAAAGGCACGTTTATCATCGAGGTGACGGATCAGGCAAATGCCAGCTGGCAGGGCCGCGTTACCTGGGTTAACGGAAAGCAGAAACAGCATTTCCGCAGCACCCTGGAACTGATAAAAATGATCGATGCAGCATTGGAAACAGATACGATAGAGATAGAATCTCTCTAGAAACAGCAAGAGATGAGGTCGGAGAAACAATGAAAAGACAGACAAGCAGAAGCAGAAAAGAAATAGCCAAAAAAGGTCTGGTTGGTTTGCTTACCGTCAGCATGTGCCTGTCCACATTACAGGGAATCTCTTTTGCAGACAGCCGCACAGAGGTTGGAGGCGTAGAGGTTAACGGCAGGAAAATCACCCTGAGCTTAAGCGGAACCGCATTGAGAGCCGCAGCGGAGGCTGCATTGGCAGATGCCACACTGTACGACGACCAGTATATCGGAGTCAGCAAGGACGAGCGGACACAGGCAGCGTACGAAGCTCTGACCGATGGCAGTAACCCGCTGTATGAGCTTACGCTTTTTTCGGATGGGGAGATCGCAGCCCTGGAAGAGGCAGGCGTCGAGGTCAAAGCGCTGATTCAGATGGATCAGGAGCAGGCAGAGGCCAACGGCAATCTGGAAATCGCGACAGAGAGCGACATCACAAAACAGGACAAGGAGGACACACAGGTTGTCTTTTCCGATCCGGATAAGGAAAACGAAAAGGAACTCGTCCTCTATCGCCCCGGTTCGCTGTTTGGCAATTTCTATGACCAGTTCTCCAACAAGCTCATGCATAACGCAGCCGAGACCGACATCACTCCAGCGGACCCGACAACATACGAGCTTAACGGCGAGGAAAAAGTAACATTCCTCTTTATTAACCATGCCGACGAGTCCAGAGTCTTTAACATCGACCTTAATGGTAAGACTCTGGAAAAGGGCATCAAGGTATTAAAGGCAGAGAGCACCATCAAGGGCGTGATGGGGACCCTCGACATTACCGGTATCCCCGAGACCAAGGTAGAGGAAAGCATCGAAGCCGCATCTACAGAAGCTGAGACCACGATAGCAGATGCACAAGAGTCCATCGATCCGGCGGCGGAAGCTACCGATGCCACCGCTGAGAGCAACGAAGCTTCGGACACTGCAGCGGAGAATGCCGGGACTTCGGATGATGCAAACGCTGACGCAGCGGAGACAACTGCCCCGCAGGCAGGCGAAACGGCAGAGCCGCAGGAAACCCTCCCGCAGGAAGGTCATCAGGAAGCCGTTACCGAGTCCGCAGGCGAGAGCACATCGCTTACAGAAGCCGTGCAGGAAACTCTGCAGCAGGTTATGGAAACCATCGCCGACGCGACAGAAACCATCGGCAGCAGCATTCAGGAAACTGTAGAAGCTGTAGAGGAAACGCTTGGTGTGATTAAGTCAGAAGCATCGGAAAACAGCATCGCATCGGCTAGTGACATCGAGGCTCCTGAGACAGAAACCGAAGCGAATGAAGCGGAAGCAGAGGAAAACACCGAAGCTTCTAAGGCAGAGACAACAGCGGAAGCCGAGACCGTCAAGCCCGATATGGAGATCGAGCTTGAGAAGGAACGGAAGGATCTTCTGAAGGATACCCATGCGGCGGATCTTGTGGACGACTCTGTAGCAAGTGCCAAGGTTCTCCAGTACACACTGGACGACCTCAGCAAATCCTACTGGTCCGCAGAGATCGAGGGCAGATACGAAGTCAGCGTGTTTGCAGAAGATAGTGCATTCGCAGAGCCCGTACAGCTTGAGCTTAAAGAGCTGGAGAAGCCGGCGGAAGCAGAGGACGGCACACTTGAGACCAGCAAAGACACTCTCACTGAGCAGCAGGTCAACGCGCTCAAGGCAGAAGGCGCCTATGAAAACTCCCAGTCCATCGACATAAGCTTTGTGAATGCAGACGGCGTTGAGGTTGAGCCCGCGAGCCCAGTTAAGGTCCGGATCAAGGTTTACAAGGAAGCCCTCCCGGAGGATGCAGATGTCAGCACCATGCAGATCAAGCACCTCAGTGAAAAGACCGAGACGATCAGCGTGGACACCGTAGCGGAATACCGGAAAGATACCAGCATTTCACTTGGAAATATTAAACCGGTGGATGCAGATGGAAATATCGCAGTTTTAGAGGAAACGGTTGAGGAAGAAGCTTCGGAGAATGAAGGCGCAGAGACAGAACCCAAAACTGTACAAATCCTGTCTTCTGAAGCAGCAGGCATTGAATCCACTTTTGATGTTGCCAGCTTCTCGACATTTTCCATTATCTGGGGATCAACAGATAATCCTAAAGCACAGGTCACGGTTCACTATGTAGATGAAAATGGCAAAGAAGTCGCGACCGCTCAAAGTAATGGCAACATGACACTTGAAGATAATCAGACAAAAACTATGACAGAGCTCCGCGATTATCAGGGTGGTGTCAGCGGATATGATTATATCGAAGCAAGATTGTTTCCATCGGGTAGTAAATTTGACTCCAATGGTGGAGCGCTTGTTACATCTGTTAAGGCGGATGCAAATAAAGGAGGACTGGTATTCTATAATGCTGCGCAAGAAGCTGTTGATACAGATACTGGCGTGCAATATATAAAAGCAAAATATGGTCAATATGGTCTTGATGATAATAATAATCTAATAGATTTGTATTACAGTTATAATGGACAAGCTTATTTAGTTGGAACTTCTGATCGGCATGATGAAGTATACTATAAGTATAATAAGTATTATTATCCCTATAATGGCCAACGAGTAAATAAAAGTAATAAATATAGTACCATAAAGAAAGACCTGTACTTAATCTACCGCTCAAAAAATGTTCCCACCGGTGGGGATGAAAAACCATTATCTTTGGAGGATCCGACTACAAGTAAAACGCTGACACCCAATGGAGATGGAACATATCAACTCACGTTAAGTGTTACTGGACAGTCGGTTTCCAAGAGCGGTAAAACCAAAGCCAATGTCATTGTAGTATTTGACTCCTCTGGTAGTATGAAGGAGCAAACCAAAGTTTTCTACGGTTTTGTAAATCAACAATATGTTGAAATTCAATATTTATATAATGGGTGGTATTATTTTTCGAATAGTGAATGGCACAGTTACACTGGAAATATATATGAAGCAACACAAACAAGATTAGAAGTTGCAAAACAGGCAGTTAACTCTCTGGCAAATAAGCTGATGGAGAATAATAACCTGAAAGATAATGACCCGGATAATGACGACATTATCCAGATGGCATTTATCGATTTTGCAACCAAAGTTAAGACAACAGATATCCGATCCTATACAAAGGTGCAGGATTTTCAAGATCTTGTCAATAGCACAACTGCAGAGGGAGGAACGAACTGGGAAGATGCATTAAATGAAGCAAATAAATTCAATTTTGAGGATAAGGATCCGGTTTATGTGATCTTTGTTTCAGATGGCAATCCAACATTCCGAGATAATGCTAATGGTTATCGTAATGATTGGTCAGAAAGTGAACACGTATATGGCACAGGAAATTCTGACCCGGATGATCGAAACCTTCATGCAGCACAGACTATTGCGGCTTCAATCGTAGCGCATAATAAGCACTTATACATGATTGGAGCATTTGGCAATGCTGACAACATGCAAAAGCTGAATGAGCATGGCAAGTATTATAATGCAACGGATCAGACCACACTGAATAATGCATTTGCCAATATTATTTCTGATATTCAGAGAGATTTGAAGTACACGGATGTTTCTATTACAGATGGTATTACAGATCTGACCGCAAAGACAGCTATAGTCGGAACTGCAGCAGATTTTAATTATGCAGTTACCGGAGAGTCGATTACCGATGCGGAAAAACAAACAGCATTAGCTGCGGTTTCAGGGACAGCACATTATGATGAGGGCAGTAAGTCGGTTATATGGAATCTAGGAATCGGTTACCATCTTATTCCCGGAGCAACGTATTCTGTAAGCTTTACCGTATGGCCTACACAGGAAGCCTATGACACCATAGCTGAATTAAACAATGGAACCAAAACATGGGAGGAGGTACAGAAAAAGTATCCTAATCAATTTGTAAGAAGTAAAGATGGTCCAAACTATACGTATGCGCTCCGTACGAATACGACTGCTTCAGTAAGTTACAAAACTATTGAAACTACAAATGGAGTTGAGGGTACACCATCAGAGGCAAAAGAGGGGGCAATTAAAGATACACCTTCAATGTCGATGGGATGTACTACCATGAAGGTTCAGAAGGTATGGGATGATCGTAATAATACAGCTAATAGACCGCAAAATATAATTCTTAAAGTCTATAGGGATCAAGAAACCTATCCTTACCAGACTATTAATCTGTCTGCACCAGCAGATAAAAATAGCAATACTTGGGAAAGTTCAATTTACATTGCACCTGGGTTAATAGTAAACGGAACAACGCGTGAGGCTGGACATGATTATCGGTTGGTTGAGGAAGGTAATGATATTCATTATGATTTTGAAACCCAGACGATTCATCCAATGCTTACTGTTAAAAATTCTAAGGAAGAGATTGTTGATTCGATTAGTGGAGAGACAATTACAACATTCACAGCCACAAACATCTTGAGAGGCGATATTGAAGTAAGGAAGAAGGTTGTAGACTCAGCTGACCATGACATAAGTTCGACCAATGTTATAAAGGATATTCCATTTACGTTTGAGCTAAAGACATTGACCAAGCCTACAGGAAAAGAACTTACTGATCTTGGCGAGAACTATCAGAAAGATGGACAATATGCAGTAGGCGCCCAGCTATATGATATTTCCTACAGCGACGGTAAAGAAACTGAGAAGAAAAACGGAGAGGAATTTAAGCTGAAAGCAGGAGATAGTTTCTCCCTGAAACCTACGCAGAAGCTGAAACTTCTCAATGTACCGGTTGGTACAACGTATGAAATTGTCGAGGAAAATGCAACCGGCTATAAATTGGATGAAACAAAAACCCAAGACACGAGTGGAACTACTGAAGGAAATAAAAATTATGTAGCAACATTTACCAATAAGGTACAGCCTGTAGATATTACATTCCAAAAGGCAAGAAAGCCAAGCGGGTCAGAAAATGATCAGCCATTAGAACTTCTTGGCGGAGTGAAACTGCAGATCACAAAAAAGGTGAGTGATACAGAAACAGTTCCAGTTAAGATTCAGGATAAGCCTAATGACAATGGAACATTTGAAATTACTGAGGACATGAAGAGTTCTGGAATGACTCTTTCACTTCCAGATGGTGAATATACTATTAAGGAAGTGAAAGCTCCAGATGGTTATCAAATGTTGACGAAAACATTCACATTTAAAGTTATCAACGGGGAGATAGATCAAAAGGCTTTTGTGAATGAAGCGAATGTTTCATTCAATAGAGAAGGCGATAAAAACATTATCACCATCTTCAACACCCCGGGGCGGGTTCTTCCCGGCACTGGCGGTATGGGAACATTCCTCTACAACTTAAGCGGACTCGCGCTGATGCTGACCGCTTTGGTTTATATCATTCACGCCAGACACAGGCAGAAAGGAGGTTTAAATTAACATTTTAGCCTCTGAACTCGACGGGTACTGTGCCGAGGAGTGAGCCGGTGAAAGTACAAACAGCCCGCCGTCGCGTCATTTGCGAATGCCGGCGGCCGGGCACAAAAAGAGCAGTAAGTGAACGCCATCTGTGGCTTAAACAGAAGCAACCAATAAACTCATATGCCATCAGATGGCAAAGAAAGGGTAGAGATTATGAAAAAATTTAAGAAGATGTTCGCAGTCCTCGCGGCAAGCGCACTGGTAGCAGCAATGCCATTAACCGCCATGGCGGAAAAAACTAATTATAATGAAACGTTTAAAGGAAATGGAAAAGCCAGCATTACGGTGAAGTTGCCAGAGTTACCAGCAGGTAGTACAGCAACTAATACCTATAAGGTTTATAGAGTATTTGATGCTACAAGTGATGGTACTAATATCAGTTATAAGCTGAATGAAAATCACACAAATAAAGCACCGGATGGTTTTACTGTTGATAATGCAGGCAACGTTAGATACACAGGTGCAGGAACTGATGATAAACTTACGCAAGATGATATTAATAGTATCAAGTCTTATGTAACAAATGCTGATCTTGTAGCAACGGTTACAACAGGGGCTAGTGATAAGGAATTTACTCTGACAGGACTTCCTTATGGATATTACTACATTGCCACAACTACTGGTACACTGGTAACGGTAGACAGTACAAATCCTAACGCAACAGTTCAGGATAAGAACACAGTTCCTACACTGGACAAAAAAATTACTGGAGTTACCGCCGGTAGCCTGGATGAAGATGGAAAAAAGGCACTGGCTCAGGTTGGAACCACAGTCACGTATTCTGCTACAATTACCGTTGGTAAGGGTGCAGAAGGATATGTTTTCCATGATAATATGGGTAATGGTCTCAAACTGGTAAACGGCAGCATTGAAGTGAAGGATGATGATAGTAATGTTACTGATCCGATAGTGGTTAAGGACTATACGCTCACTACTAACAACACGGACGAGGACACAATCAAAATTGCCTTTGAGGATGCATACACAGGTCAGTTACAAGAAGGAACTATTATTACTATTGAGTATAAGGCAACGGTAACCAGTGATGCGCTTACTTACGGCAGTGAAGATGGCAAGAATACAGCATCACTTGATTATGGTGATTCTAGTGGTACTAATAGTACTCCAACAAAAGATGTTAAGGTTTATAACGCTAAATTTACTGTAAATAAGAATCAGCCGAATCCCGAGAATCCTGATGATGCAACAAAAAATCTTCCTCTTGCAGGTGCAGGATTTATCATTCAGAATGCAGAACACAAATTCTATAAGTTTACAGCGGCTACAACAGGAGATAATGTAACCGGTGTAGAATGGGTTGATAACGAAAATGAGGCAACAGAGCATACATCTAGTTCAGACGGT
This sequence comes from Oribacterium sp. UBA6992, assembly GCA_002449915.1. Taxonomy (GTDB): domain Bacteria; phylum Bacillota; class Clostridia; order Lachnospirales; family Lachnospiraceae; genus Oribacterium. The sequence continues at coordinate 3,598 of DJXY01000063.1, read as the reverse complement.
ACAGTTCCGGCATTTACAGGTCTTAAGGATGGAACATATACTCTTATCGAGAAAACTGTTCCGGCTGGATATAATAAAGCAGAAGATTATACATTTACAATCAAAGCAGAAGATTATACACAGCAAAACCTTGAGAAGAGTGCTACGGTTACTAACTACAAGGGTATCGAGCTTCCTCACACCGGTGGTATTGGTACAACGGTATTTGCGGTGGCTGGTCTTGTGATCATGGCTGGTGCGGCTGCAGTGCTGGTTATTAAAAAGAGAAGCTGATCGGTAACGTATTATCGATAACGTATTAAGAGAAGCTGACCTGGATGCTTGACATCCGGGAGTAGCTCAGGAGCCGGGCTTTCCGGAGCCCGGTTCCTGGGACTCTCCGGGACGTGAAACATTCGCAATGAAATATTGGAAATAGACAATCAGACAATTAGGAAATAAGACGATTAGCAAATCCGGCAATAGGACATCGGGCAGGAGTGAGGAGACAGCCATGAAGATCTTTAAGAAACAAAAGGATATATCGACATCGCTGGTGGTGCTGATTTTCCTGCTGGGGCTGTCGATTTTTCTGTATCCGACCGTGAGCAACTACATAAACGAGAGACATTCGTCCAAGGTCGTTGTAAACTATGATACAGAAGTAGAGGAAATGTCGGACAACGATTACCAGGAGCAGTTTGCAAGGGCGGATGCATTCAACGCACAGTTACTGGCGGATCCGATGCGGTTCTATACGCCGGAGGATCTGACGGGCTATATGGAGGCACTGGACGAGCCGGAGGACAACGGGATCATCGGGTATATCACGATCGATAAGATTCACATCCGGTATCCGATCTACCATGGGACGAGTGAGGCGGTGCTCAATGAAGCTGTGGGGCATCTCGAAGGGACTTCGCTTCCGGTAGGCGGCAAGGGTACGCATGCGGTGCTGAGTGCGCATCGGGGGCTTCCGAGTGCCAAGCTGTTTAGTGATCTGCCGGAGCTTACGGAGGGTGACAGGTTTGTCATCACGGTGTTAAACCGGACGCTTACGTATGAGGTGGATGAGAAGCTGGTGGTGGATCCGGATGAGACGGAGGCGCTGCTGGTGGATCCGGATCAGGATTATGTGACGCTGCTAACCTGCACGCCGTATGGGATTAATACACAGAGGCTTCTGGTGCGTGGTCACCGGGTGGAGGATGTAGAAGCTGCGAATGCTTCTGCTCCGGTTTCCTCGGAGGATTCTGGTCAGTATGAGACTGTGAGGTTCCATTTCTCCTGGAATTTCGTGGTGCCGGCGCTGGTTTTGTTCTTTATCTATCTGCTGCTTCCGATCAGTGATAAGAAGTCGGGAGGGCGGAAACATCGGAAGGATATGGAGTGAAGAAACGTTTTTTAGCTACAGTTTTGATTGTCCTTGTGTTCCTTGCGGGACTTGGTGTAGTGCTTTATCCGTATATCAGCGACTATGTGAATGAGATGCATGCGTCGCGTGTCGTGGTAAATTACGAGGATGCGGTGAAGGAGATTACGCCGGAGGACTTTACAAAATATTTTGAGGCGGCGGAGGACTACAACGCAAGGCTTAGGGAGAATCCCAATCCGTTTTCGGAGGAGAGCCGGACGGCGGGATATGAGGAGACCTTGCATGTGGATGACTCCGGGATCATGGGATATGTGGAGATTCCGAAGATTGGCGTGAAGCTTCCATTCTACCATGGGACCTCGGGTGCGGTGCTCAATGAAGCGGTGGGGCATCTGGAGGGCTCGAGTCTGCCGATCGGTGGTGCCGGTACACATGCGGTGCTGAGTGCGCACAGGGGGCTGCCGAGTGCAAAGCTGTTTACGGATCTGCCGGAGCTTTCAGAGGGTGATGTCTTTATCATCACGGTGCTGGACCGGAAGATGACGTATCAGGTGGATCAGATTTTGACAGTGCTGCCGAGTGAGCTGGATGCGCTGCAGGTGGTGGATGGTCAGGATTATGTGACGCTGATGACGTGTACGCCGTATGGGATCAATACGCACAGGCTTCTGGTGCGGGGGCATCGGATTGAAAATCTGCCGGAGCAGGAGATCAAGAGTATCCCGGTGCAGCATGTGGAGCGGGAGCTTACGACACAGGAGAAGGTACAGAAGTATATTCCGTTTGCGGTGATGGGGGTTGCGGTGCTGTTTTTGATTGCGCTGCTCATGCCTGCAAAGAAAAAGGACCATAGTAACGAGAGAGGATCAGGTGGGTCAGATGATGAAAGCAAGACAAGTTAAAAGGTGGCTGCTTGGACTTACGGTAGGAGCAGTGATTTCCCTGCAGGCGATGACGGCATTCGCATCCGTAGCCGACACGGCATCCGAATCAGAATCCGTATCAGAATCCGGCGCGGCGGGGTATGACGCTGGGCGGACGGGGAGTATTACCATTATCCCCGGGGATCAGGATCAGGACGGCAAGGCGGTGGACAAGGACAAGGCGGGAACCTTTGCTTTGTACAAGGTTGGAGTTGTTGTGGATGGGACGTCCGTGACAGAGTTTAAGCTTACGGATCCGTTTAAAGATAGTGGTGTAGTGCTTACGCGGGAGACGCTGGAGGATAAGGCGGCGGTGCTGCCTAAGGATCTTGAGAAGTTTGCGCTAGAGCAGAATGTTGCGGCGGATGCAGCAGATATCAAGGTGGGGGATACGGTTAAGAATTTGCCGGTCGGTCTGTATCTTGTGCGGCAGGAGATGGCGGACAATGCGTATCATAAGGTGAATCCGTTTCTCATGATCATGCCGAAGGGCAGTGAGACGGGATACAAGTATGAGTATGAAATAGAGGCGTATCCCAAGACCGGACGGTTTGCTCCGGTTCAGCTTGATCCGCCGGTGAGTAAGGTCGTCAAGGATCCGCAGGGGAATGTGATCAGCCGTGGGGAGACGTTTACATTTTCCATGACGCCGAGCGCGGGTGCGCCAATGCCGGAGGGAACGGCGGCTGGTGCGGTCAAGACGGTGACTGCGGGTGCCGGTAATGTCGAGTTTGGTGAGATTAGGTTTGATGCTGTGGGCGGTCCGTATACCTATACGTTTTCGGAGCTTCCGGGAGATATCAAGGAATACACCTATGATACTTCGGCTTATGTGATGACGGTCAATGTGGTTCGTACTGCAGATGATACGCTTGCAGTGCAGTCCGTAATTACTAAAAATAATGAGGTCGCGGATAAGGTGGAGTTTTCCAATGTCTACAAGGCTCCGGAGGTGCCGGAGACGAAGCCGCATGGTCATACCGGCGGTGGTGGCGGTGGCAGTGGAACCACCGGGTATCATGCGGTGACTCCGCAGGGAAATACGCCGACACCGACTCCGACAACACCGGGTGAGGTACTTGGAGCCATCCGGGACGCGGTGGAAAACAGCCCGATTGGTCAGGTGCTGGGCGCGTCCAGAAATGTCAAGACTGGCGATGCCAGTAACATGCTGCTCTATGGCGCAGGCATCGTGCTTGCGGCAATCCTGCTGATTTTGTGGAGTATGCTGAATAAGAAGAGACATCACGGGGAGAAGTAAGGATGTCCGGGGGCTCTGCGGAAGCAGAGCCCCCGTTTTTTTGGTTCCAGCCAAAAAAAC
>DJXY01000089.1 GCA_002449915.1 Oribacterium sp. UBA6992 | reverse complement strand
TTCGATTTTTCGCAGAGGCGTATCTTTTTCCATTTATATAATATGGCCTGTTTTACATAGTTTCATAATTAAGAAAGAGGAACATCATGGATACGAAAAATATGAGATATGGTCAGTTCCTGAAAGCCAAAAGGAACTCGGACGGCAGGGGATTGACACTGAAAGATGTTGCAGCAGAACTGGAGGTTTCAGTCAGCTATGTCAGCGATATCGAACAGGGGCGTCGGAAACCTTATAACGAAGCTAAGACATTTAAGATTATCGAATTATACAGGATGACTGAAGATGAGATCGCCCTTTTGTATGATCTCGCTGCAAGAGAGAATTCGAAGATCCCTAGGGATCTGGAAGATATCTTGATGTATTCTGAAGCCGGGGACATGGCAAGGCATGCTCTTCGGATGACGAAGAAAGGAGTTATCGATGAAGGTGACTGGTGGCAGTTCATCCATTACATCAAAGCGAGGGAAGCAGAAAAACAGGATTGAATTCATCTATCCTACCAGGAAATGCTCTGTGTTTCTGGATCTGCAGGCAGGGCCTCTCTAATAATGGAGAGGGATTACAGTATAGAGGCTGATAGGAAGCCAGCAACTGTTAATTTCGAAAAGAAATAGTAAGTCCTCAGGGCCTTATTATTTTTTTGAATCAAAAAAGAACATATGTTTGAAAAGATACAGCGGATACAAATGTAGCTGAAATTAGTAGTTCAAGTTTAGTGCGAATATTCTGATACATTGTACTGTTAAAATGTATCGGATTACTGGTCTCGAAGAATGTCATTAAGAGGGTTTAGAGGTTCTTGTTTCGAATTAATAGCAATAGCAAATGAGAAGAGCTCGAAAATATAGTATATAGATAGCAAAAAAAAGTACACAAAACTTGAAGCAAAAAGGAGAATATTTTTTATAGTTCGAATTGTTGACGGTTATGTGCCAGAGTAGTACAATTGCTATATAAAAACGTACTAGCAAATGGAGGTAAAACATGGATGACGTGTTTCACATTATAGACGACGAAAAATTTAGCTTCAACGGATCCGAATACAGCCTGGTAGTTCCATCCAATATCAAGGAACTTGCTGACGCATTAAATACACTTACTGCCCTCAGAGGTGCGTACATGGTTACTTTTGAAGAAGACCACGAGGCGTGTACGACTTTAGGAACAATGCAGCGGGAATTCGTTGATAACTATATCAGCGAGATTGGTAATTATAACAATCGGTACTTCAACTCAAATCTCCAGTTTTTGATGAAACGATACGGAATCAGTATGAAATCTCTCGAAGAGCTGCTCCACATCAGTGCAGGCTATATCTCAAGGGCAGCCGGGGAGGACGCCAAGCGTAAACTGAGCATCGATGTCGTCTGGAAGATTGCCAGGCTGTTTGAGGTAGACCTGAACTCTTTTATATCAACAGATCTACAGGCTCCCTCAGAGGATAATGATCTCGTGGTCCGTTTCCTTGATAAGCTGAAATCACAGACAATATCAAAAGAGATCAAGTGGCGCAACGAAGGGGGTGACAGCGAGCATCTCAGCGAAGCAATAAGGGACATCGGGATGTTCGATGATAGAGGCGGTGTCATTCTTTATTCGAGTGATCATCTCTATAGCCGATCTCAATATGTCCTAATCGATGATGTCGTATCATGCGAAGAGATCGACCCCTCCAAAAGATTCTACATTATAAACTATAAAGAGGTTACAGACGCCAAGACATTCTTTGATTTTCTCTGTGCATACCAGGATAGAGGAACTCAGGAGACAGAAACGGAAACTGTGTTCTCGACATACGGACTGAAAATACCGGAGATTGAGGAGGCTGTCGAGTCTCTCTATAAGGAAGTCAAAAAACAAGGCGTATCGATCGAAATCTCATCATCAGCGCGTGAACTGATGAGTAAGTATCTGAGCCTGTAAAGCTCATTGTTCTTTAGATTATGGCCGCATGGAAAGGAGGGAAGATGCGTAAGAACAAGTCAATCGAGGAAAAGGCTACGGTCTATACCAGCCACGGAATAAAGAAGAAGCTGGGGATGTGGGCTGAGGTCAATGGCCGCCTGGCTTTTGCTTATGTGCGTGAGAAAAATGACAGGACAGAAATCTTAGGGTACACCAGCATAGATGAGCTGCAGCACCAGGTCCACAGCTGTGAGATCCCAAGATTTGAACTGGATATCTGATTTTTTTAAAAAAACAGCCGATGAGGATGGACTGATCGGCCCAATAGTATTTGTTTACCTGCTCGTGCGGTTCAAGGGAGTAACAGGCCGGGGTAGATTGAGGCAGTGCCGTTTAGGGGACGCGGACAATCTATCCCGGTATTATTTTTAGAAAATGTCAGGGAGACGCCATAAATGATGAAACAATACAGGGACATGATCGGACGCTGTGTCTGTTGTGCGGATGCCGCTACAGGTATCGTGGAAAGGGAGTATAAAAAATCAAAGACCAGGACCAGGCTCCCCATTGGAGGGGAATATACCGTAGAACGGGATAATATAATTACGACACTGACAAGGATAGATACATGCGATTTTCAAGTCAATAGTTATAAGAGAGCTAATTAGATCCGCAGAGCTGCATGACGGCCAGGATGAATACCTATTTTAAATGGGGATTCATTCTGGCCGTTTTTTTAGTTCTGGACTTTGAAGTGGGGACACAGATATTGCAGCTCCACTTGAGCGGCCAGAACGCTCGGGGTCCAGAGCATGACATGAAACTGCTCTTCCTGATCCAATGGAGCCCGGACCGGTCGTAGGGAGTTCACCTCCTTGGTAATGGAAACAACTTAATAGACAGCCTGCCCAGTGAACAGGGACGGCACAGAAACTGGAACGGAGAGCATCAGAACTTGCTCTCGGGATTCGGTCTCTTCAGTGCACCCTTTTTCTGCAGTTTGAGGCTCTCCGTTCGCATCAGCGAAAAAGGAGGGCCTCATGGTTCAGACAAAGATCAATTATCCGGCAACTAATGACAACACAGAGGCAAATGATGGATCTGCCCACAGGCTTAGGACAAGCATAGGTGAAACAGGAGAGACCATCTATTATGCGCCTGTTGAGATCGAGCACGATGGTCAGCTTGAAACGCTCAATATCTCCAAGGATGATGTGAAGATATGGTACATCGGAACGGAAAAAGTCAAGGTATACCTGGTGCCGGCAGACAAAGAGACGGCGGAGTACTTATTAAAAGAGCTCCGGAATAAGCATTCCAGAGGTTACCGCTCTGCGAGATGTGTGGTGCCCGGAAAAAGAAAAACATTTATTCGGTGTCCTGATGTGAACAAATGCTGGAAATGCCCCTATGGAATACTTGCCGAGAACAGGCGGTCCGCTACTGTCAGCCTGGATGCCCATATTGATTCAGGATTTGATCCAAGTTCGGATTCTGTGATCGAGGATGATTACTGCCGGAATGAAGAGATCGGGGAGCTTTATGATGTTCTGTCTGAAGCGGATCCATTCCTTGTGCAGTTGGCAGATATGAGAGCGGAGGGTATCGCGGTCAAAGAGATCGCGAGATTGCTGGGAAGACCACGGATAACTGTTTACAAGGCCATAAAACGTCTGGAGCGGATCGGCAGGCAGTACAGAGATAACAACTGACAATATTAATGGCGGCACCAGGGGGACCTGGTGCCGCTGTCATCAGTCCTTCTTGTAAAATGCACATTCATAACCATCTGCCCGCAGGATGAGCCCCGGGATCCAGGGAGGGGTTTGGCCCATCTTCCGGCAGACTTCCTCCAGGGACAGGTCCGCATCCGCTTCGATGATCAGCTCATCGTGGATGTGGCCGACGATGCGGCAGTCGGAGAGGGTACGCATGGCATAGGCAAGTATGTCCCTGCTCACTGCCTGGGTGATGTTCTCTACGAACTTGGGACCGTAGGACTCGATCCTGCTCCATTTCTTCTGGGCGTCCAGGCCCATATATGTGACGGACTCACC
>DJXY01000155.1 GCA_002449915.1 Oribacterium sp. UBA6992 | reverse complement strand
TGGATGTTTGGCTTTGCATCCAAGAAGTACCATCCGCTGGTGGACTTTGATCCGGTGAGATGGCAGCAGCGGGGACTCAAAACCTGGTATTATACAACCAATCTCCACCGCGGCGCTTTTATGCTGCCGAAATATGTGGAGGATATACTTAATGAGGAGGAGACAAGATCATGACAAGACTTATGATTATCGGCTGCGGCGGTGTAGCATCTGTCGCAATCCACAAGGTTTGCCAGAACGATGAGGCATTTGGAGAGCTTATGATTGCAAGCCGCACGGTATCGAAGTGTGACAAGCTCAAAAAGGAGCTGGAGGGGAAAACCAAGGTCAAGATAACCACTGCAGCGGTCAATGCCGATAACGTCGAGGAGCTTACGGCATTGATCCGGAGTTATCAGCCGGATGCTGTCTTAAATCTTGCGCTTCCATACCAGGATCTCAGCATTATGGATGCCTGCCTTGCCGCCGGCGTAGACTATATCGACACTGCAAACTATGAGCCGGAGGACACGGATGACCCGGAGTGGCGTAAAATCTATGAGAAGCGCTGCAAAGAAGCAGGCTTCTCCGCATATTTTGACTATTCCTGGCAGTGGGCATATCAGGACAGGTTTAAAAAGGCGGGGCTTACCGCGCTTCTCGGAACCGGCTTTGATCCGGGTGTCACCTCGGTATTTGCCGCATACGCCAAAAAGCATTATTTTGATACCATCGATACGATCGACATTCTCGACTGTAACGGCGGCGACCATGGATATGCATTCGCAACCAACTTTAATCCGGAGATCAACTTACGGGAGGTTTCCGCACCTGGCTCCTATATGGAAAATGGCAAATGGGTCGAGGTGCCGGCGATGTCCATCAAACGGGAATATAATTTTGATGGCGTGGGTCCAAAGGACATGTATCTTTTACACCATGAGGAAATCGAAGCGCTCGGGAAGCATATGCCGGAGGTAAAGCGGATCCGCTTCTTTATGACCTTTGGTCAGAGCTATCTCGATCACATGCGCTGTCTTGAGGATGTCGGCATGCTGTCCACAACGCCGATTCATTATGAGGGGAAAGAAATCGTGCCGATTCAGTTCCTTAAGGCGCTGCTTCCGGATCCTGCGACACTGGGTCCGCGCACCAAGGGCAAGACCAACATCGGCTGCATCTTTACCGGTAAAAAGGATGGAAAAGAGCGGAAGATTTACATTTACAATGTCTGCGACCATGAGGAGTGCTACAAGGAGGTCGGCTCTCAGGCAATCTCTTATACCACCGGTGTTCCGGCGATGATCGGCGCGCTGATGGTGACCTCCGGGCTCTGGAAAAAGCCGGGTGTCTATACCACGGATGAATTTGATCCGGATCCTTATATGGAGGCGCTGAACCGCTGGGGACTTCCCTGGAAGGTGGATGAAAATCCGACGCTCGTGGACTGAGGCATGAGTTCATGGGGCATTCTGCCCTGTAAATTTCAACCGGGCAAAGTACTTCTTTCGGCTATAGCTTTACCTTGGAGGATGGCTTTCGGCCTATAGTGCAAAAAAGAGTGAAGCATACCCGAATCCAGGTGGATTGTCCTGCGGAATTGTCTTTACAGAGGATAGCCTTCAAAGTGGTTTCGGTCTACAGAGGAAAAAATCACCAAACGTACCCGAAAATGACTCTGAAATTCGGGTACGAACCCCCTTGAAATTTCATATAGATCGAAAAAGCCGATACCGTAGCATCCCGATACAGTATTTTGTCCGCAAATTCGGGTAGATCAGCAAAACCCTATTGAAAATATACGCACAGCAACAAATAACAGAGAGGTCAGCAATGCGACTGAATGAAATTCCAACTCCGTCCTATGTCATTGACGAGGGTAAACTTAAAAAGAACTGCGAGCTTCTGAAGTCCGTGGAGGACCGCGCGGGCTGCCGTATCCTCCTTGCACAGAAGGCATTTTCCGGCTTTGCGGAATATCCGCTGATCGGAAGGTATCTTGCCGGTACGACCGCAAGCGGTTTATATGAAGCAAGACTTGGCAAGGAAGAAATGGGGAAGGAGAACCATGTGTTCTGCCCCGCATATAAGCCGGAGGAAATTCGGGAAATTGCGGAAATCTGCGATCATGTGATTTTTAATTCTTTTACGCAGCTTGATCGTTTTGCGCCGATCGTGGCGGAGCTTCACCGGCAGAAGCCGCAGCATTCATCGGCTGGCAGATCTGCTGGTATTTCCGCTGACGCATCAATGGAAGAATCAACTAGCGTACAAGCTGACTTATCAACTGATGCTTCGATTGACGCATCAAACAGCATAACAACCAGCGTTGCACCTGGCGCATCAATGGGCGCGCCGACCGGCATTGGCATTCGCCTAAATCCCGAATGCTCGACACAGGGGGACCATGCAATTTATGATCCCTGCGCACCCGGCTCCCGGATGGGCGTGACGCTTCAAAATTTTGAGCGGGGGCTGAAGGAGTATCCCGAGGCATTTAAGCTTGTGGATGGCTTCCATGTCCATACGCTTTGTGAGCAGAATGTTGACGACCTCATCACAACCATGCAGGCGGTAGAGGATAAATTCGGAAAATATCTCCGGAGTCCCCAGATCCGCTGGCTGAATCTTGGCGGTGGGCACCATATCACAAGAGCGGATTATGGCGTGGAGGAGCTGATTGCCCTTGTGCAGCGTCTCCGCGAAACCTATGATGTGGACATTTATCTTGAGCCGGGGGAAGCCGTGGCGCTCAATGCCGGCTACCTTGTTACAGAGGTCATGGACATAGTGGAAAACGGCATTACCACGCTGATTCTGGATGCTTCCGCCGCATGCCATATGCCGGACGTGCTGGAAATGCCGTACCGTCCACCCCTGAAGGACAGCGGAGAAGCCGGAGCCAAAGCATTCACCTACCGTCTCTCCTCGCGGACCTGCCTTGCGGGGGATATCATCGGAGACTACTCCTTTGATCATAAGATCCGCCCGGGCGACCGGCTGTACTTTGAGGACATGGCGATTTATTCCATGGT
>DJXY01000218.1 GCA_002449915.1 Oribacterium sp. UBA6992 | reverse complement strand
AAGATCATAATCATCATCCTGATTCAGTTTCATGCTCTTCATAATATTACTGATAAAACTCATTTTTTCTGTTATCTCCCGTCTGACCAGATAGGTATTATTTCATGCTTTTGTCATGCTAATAAAAACCATTTTAAACAATTTTCAATACTTGTCAACCTTGCATGAAAGGATTTTAGCTCATTAGAGCATGCAAAGGCTCGTGTATAAGATCATTGATAGATCAGCTGCCCTTCCTTAACCATAGAAGCATCCAGAACGATATGATCATATACAGCAATGCCATAGTCCGTATTTTCCTCAACAATCATGTATTCGTTGTTGGATTCCACAGGTAAAACCTGCCGGAAAATACAGTAGCCCTTGTTGATATTATACACGCCTTGTATGTTTTTGGTAGGACCAATCTGATAGGTCTGGTCGGTACCGGACTTGGTAACAAAATCACCAGCCTTTAGACTCGTTGAGTCCTGGGCATCCGGAACATTGAGATAACAGAACTGATCATCCATGCGGTAAATTTCAGCCGGAACAAACTCTGTATTATTACCTGAACCATCTCCGGAGACCACCTGCCTGTTAAAGCCGGTGCTTCCGTCCTCTCCTTTGGCCATAAAGTCCTTAGGCACAACGTAAAACGCTTTTTCGGTTACTGCGGAAAGCGGGATCTTCAAGCCGTTTTCATCATTTGTTATGATTTCAAACTTCACAAAACGGTCATCGCAGAACTTCTCCATAAATTCATTCAATGTGATCTTGCCATAATCCTTACCATCTGCTGCGGTAAAAAGACTCAGTTCTGCGTTTTCCGCTGTCAGATCCTGCTCTGGGAAATGGACATTTACCGTCTTTATGTCCTGATACTGTGCTTTTTTTGTGTCATCAATGGGGAAAACAATGCTCCAGCTGGAGGAGGTGATCAGCTTATATACCGGCGTACCAGCCTCAATCAGCTGCCCCGGCTTTGTGATATTTTTTTTATATCCATTCATGCTGAGGAGATCCGCTGTCACATCCTGATCCTTCAGTCCCTCATCTCCATCAATTGCATAGGACACAACGCCTGCAGCATCGGAGGTTACTCTGGTAAAGCTGATTCCGGCATCATTTAATGCCTTTTCCAGATCATCCGCACTGGAGAGACTGGAAAACTCTAGTGCTGCGGCATCCAGAGCATACCGCATATCATAAAGCGCGCTAAAGTTGTCATTAGAAAAGTCTCTAGAAAAAGCGGTTAAACGGTAACGTATATCTGAAACCTGGTCAGGGCTGAGCTCTGCTGTCAGCTCCGGATGTTCCTCCAGATATTTTTCCAGCGCGCCTGTTTCATCTACTGTATATACATCAGAGCCTACGCCAACCCTGCGCCCATCCTGAATATAATAATGGATATATCCTGAGCTTGTGGCATTGACCGCCTGTTCCTCCCGGAGAGCAACTCCGGTATACTCCTCCTGACGAACAATTCCACCCTTCAGTACCTCATAGTACCGGATCTGCTGCCGTGTTGTATAGGAGTACACACTAAAAACAATGTAGAGAAATATAATTCCGAAAATTATAATCCCTACATTGATTTTAAGTGGTCTTGATTTAGACGGCTTACTCTTTTTCGTTTGCGTTTTTTGCTGATTAGCCATTAGAAATTAGAGAGCAATTGCTACGTCCTTTTTTACACCATCAGGAAGTTCCTCGGCATCCATGGAGACACTGAGCACAAAGGTGATTTTATACTTTTCACCAAGATCCTCAAGTTTCTTGATACAGTCTGTGATATCCTTGCCCTCGAGACCGGAAAGCTTGAGGAAGCTGTCCAGGAACATATACTCAAGGTCATGGTCCTGAGATACAATACCGCTTACAAAGCCGATAAATGCATCCTCGTTGTCAATTGGAAATTCATTAACATTGATAAGACGAATCTTATTGTTAAGCTCATACATGTGCTGTGCGGACTTGTCAAGAAAATCGACAGTACCATTTGCTTCTTTAATAACGGAATTAGCCTTATCGAGAAGCTGCTTTGTCTTGCCCTTGCCTCTCTTACCTACAATCAACTGTACCATAGCGAGTACCTCCTAACTTGTTGTGAATTAAGTATATTACAATCAGATCTCAAATTCAAGCTGACAATCCCGCTTTAATGAATCTTTAAAATCAGGTTTGTCATATTGGTATAAAGGTCTGCCTTAGACTCATTTTTCATTGATACTGCAATATATTCCTCACCGCTCGCTGTTTTCTGCACGTCCATCGCAAGGCAGTATCCTGCAGCATTTGTTGTACCGGTTTTACCCCCTAGCACTTTATAGCCATCCGGCGTCGGAACTTCTCCCAGCATAAACTGATTGGATCCTTTCCACTCCTGGGTTTTGGGCATACCGTTTTTATCCTTGTACTGCGCCTTGTAATCCGTAGTACCAACAATTTTACGGAACTCATCATACTGGAGTGCCTTATGCAGGATCAGATAAATATCATATGGTGTAGTGTAATGATTCTCATCCGGCAAGCCATTGGGATTGGCAAAATGCGTTCCGGTGCAGCCAAGCTTAAGCGCTTCTTCATTCATCATCCTGACAAAGGCATCTACCGAGCCTGCCGTTGCTTCCGCTACCGCTACCGCAGCGTCGTTTCCCGACGGCAGCAGCATACCGTAGAGCAGATTCTCAATGCTGAGGGTCTCTCCTTCATGTAAGAAGGCAGTGGAAGACCCGGAAACCTTGATCACAGAATTTTTTGTTACTGTAAACTCCTTTTGTAAATCATCTGTATTTTCCAGACAAACTAGTGCCGTCATAACCTTGGTGATACTGGCGGGATAGGTTTTGACATATGGATTACTGTAGGATAAAGCTTCCGGATGATCTGAATCCGATCCCAGCGGAACCAGTAGAAATGCCGGAGATGTGACATTATCCTTATTAAAGTCCGTTTCTCCCGGGATCGCCAGTCCATCTGCAAAGCCATGTGCCTGAGAGGTGCTGGTCTGACTGGCAGAGACAGAGTTCATACGCAGAAGCGCTGTATTAATATCATATGCATGGTCGAGCTTTGCTCCGCAGGAGCTAAGCGTAAGAAGCAAAAAAAGAACGGGCAGTAAACCGTACAGACGTTTATGCCCGGTCCCCACATAAGGTTTATGTATCATCAAAAATCTCCCATCAGGATCAGATATTTCTCCACTCCAGATCACCGCGCTCCAGGGCTTTGACCAAAAGCTCTGCCGTAGCCAGGTTTGTTGCGATCGGAATATTATAGGTATCGCAGAGCTTTACAATAGAGTTTACCTCCGGCTCATGATCCTTGGCATGCAGCGGGTCTCTCAGAAAAATTACCATATCAATATTTCCCTGCTCAATCTGTGAGGCAAGCTGTCTGGAGCCTCCGGTCTCACCCGGCAGGAATTTATGGATTTTAAGATTTGTTACTTCCTCTACGAGCATTCCAGTCGTACCGGTGGCATAAATTTCATGTTTACTGAGTATGCCACGATAAGCAATACAGAAGTTCTGCATAAGCTTCTTTTTGGCATCATGTGCAATAAGACCAACGTTCATCCAATCTGCCTCCATCATTATAAATATTAAAAACGTATCTCTCTTATTATGATCCGTATCATGTTCTACGCTGCAGTGCAACATTGAGGACTATCCCAAGCCCAATATACACAGAAATCAAAGAACTGACACCTCTGGAAAAAAATGGAAGTGTAATTCCGGTATTTGGAAAAAGACCGGTTGCTACGGCAATATTGGTATAGGTCTGAAATCCGATCCAGGCCATCATACCAACACAAATCAGTCGTCCACTTAAATTTCTTGCTTTTGATGCTATTATAAGACATTCTATGATAATCAACAAGAAAATAATGATAATAATTGCTGCTCCACGGAAACCAAGTTCCTCTCCTATCACCGCAAAAATAAAATCATTGTCCTCCTCTGCCAGGAAGTTTCCATTTTTAACAGAAAAAATCGAGTTGTTATTAAGACCTTTACCGGTAAGCTTACCGGAGCCGATGGCCATCATAGAGTACATCTGCTGATAGAAGGTCTGTGTGTTTTCCGATGGATTCAAAAACGTAAGAATTCGTTCTGCCTGGTAGCCATGCAGAAACGGTATCTTATCATACAGTCCGGACCGGAACAGGAAAATAAAAGCAATGATAAAAGGTATAAGTGCAGCGATCACTCCCAGCATCCACTTATAGCTGATCGGCGAGGCAAACACAATTCCGGCAATTATAATTGTAAGGATAATTGCCGTCGAGAGGTTCGGCTGCAGCAGAATCAGAGCCGTCGGTGCAAGATAATAAAGAAACGCCAGAAGTATATTATGCGGCAGGTTGATCTCTTCCTTAACCTTTTCAAAATATGCCGCATAAAAAACGATCATTGCGATCTTTACAAATTCTGCCGGCTGTACCTGTCCAAGCACAGGAACCTGTATCCAGCGCACCGCTCCATGTCCGGATGCGGTTCCATATGCCAGTACGCCTGCAAGCATGGCAATGGACAAAATATAAATCGGCATGAACTGCCGGACAATTTTCCGGTAATCCACAAGAGAAAGTCCGACGCAGACCGCAAAGCCTGCAATCGATCCAAGGATCTGCCGCACTACCAGCGGATCCTTATAGCTTGCTGCGCTTGTGGCGGATCGGATGATCATAATCCCTAAAATATTAAGAATCACGATGTAAATTACCAGACGAAAATCATATTTTCTGAAATTATAGTCAAATCTCATAAGCTCTCTGCCGGATCAGTCTGAAACATTGAGTGAAGTAATATAGGATGCATCCCTAGAAAGTATGCTTTCCAGACTATCCTTACCGAAACAATAATTATATACGTGATTTGCCAGATTTGCAGCATTACCTGAGGAATATCCATACGGAATATTGACGGTAACACTGATTTCCGGATGATCATATGGCGCATAGGATACAAAGACCGCATGGTTTCCGCGGTCCTCCCGCTCCTGTGCTGTACCGGTCTTTCCGGCAACCGTGATATCCTGTCCTTTAAAGACACTGGCGGCAACTCCATGGGTAATCATCTCGCGGAGTCCTGTATGCACCGCACTCCAGGTACGTGAGCTTACATTCAGCTGTTGTTCCACTTCCGGATCGATCGTCTTGATCACGTTGCCATCGGCATCCGTGATGTGATCCATGATAGACAGCCTGTAAAGAGTTCCGCTATTGGCAACCGCCGTGATATACCGGGCAAGCTGCGCGCCGTTGTAGGCATGATTTCCCTGTCCCATGGCAGAACGTTCCGGGTCATAATCGGAGATTCTCGGTTCAGCCTCATCCAGTTCCAGACCGGTTTTTTCACTAAGTCCGAACATTGATGCATACTTCTGGATCCGGCTGATCCCCAGCTGCTGATTATACGTTCCGTCATCTCCAGTGGCAAGCTTATGTCCAACCTCGGCAAAGAAGTAGTTACAGGAGTTTTTAATGCCATCGACGATATTTTCGGGACCATGCGCGGAGGGATAAATCCAGCACTTAATGTCCGGTGTAACCTCTGTATAATCTCCGGTACAATCTATGACACTATCCAACCCCATAACGCCCTCCTCGAGGGCCGCCACAGAAGTAATGGGCTTAAAGGTGGAGCCGGGTGCCAGCTGTGTCTGTGTTGCCGAGTTAAGCAGTGGCAGGGAAAGATCCGCATTGCATTTTGCGAGATACTGCGGATCGTTGATCCTGTTATTATCAAAGCCCGGATAGGTTACAAGTGCCCGCACCTTGCCGGTATTGACATCGGTAACCACAACAGATCCGTTGCAAGGATCCAGAGCAAGCTGTGCAGGTGTAATCTCTATTTTCCGGATTTTATCGATCAAAAAGGTATACGCAAAATGCTCATCTCCCGCTGCAAGCTGCTGGTACGCTGCATCATCCTGCGCAAGAACCCCCTGCTCAAACAATGCCATCATAAGCAGATACCCCGGCAGGATACGGTCCGTGATCGCATATTTGTATAATACCTTATCAAAAGCCGTATCCTCATTGAGATGCGCAATAAGCTCTGAAACAAGTGCCTGGAAAATGCTCTCGGTATCCGAATACGCCTGATCCAGCTTCAGCTTTGAGGTATCAAGCCATCCTTCCTCTATGCCCTCCAGGATAAAATCATGGAGCGAGATGGTGTCATCTCTCCATGCAGTATATGCCTTGGATTTAAGATAGCTCTGACTTTTTGTGTCAATCATGCCGGAAGCATCCGATGTGATGTAGTCATAAATATAGACAACATACGCCTGCATGTCCTGCGGGAGCATTTCCAGACTGCTGCCACTCGTGGAATACAGCTCGTTCTGTATTTCTGTAAGCTTCTGCGCCTTGTCCGCGCTGAAGATCGCAGCGATCTGCTGCTCGGCACTTCCTGCGTGCTCATTAAAAAAGTGCTGTGCATCCAGCACATTATTGTTTATCAGCTGGAAATACGCATCCTTCAGAGGAATCATGATCTGCGACTGCTTGATATTGGCATTTTTATTATCCTCATAGCTCTCGGTGATCTTGGAAACCAGGATACCTGCCAGCTCCTGCTCCAGTAAATGATAAATCGCCATCTGGTCCGCCGCAGATATCGTGGTATAAATGTCATCACCGGCGCTGGCTTCTGTTTCAGAAACCACATCCAGGATACTTCCCACAGAGTTTAAATACATCTTGCGGTGACCCTTCTTACCCTTTAATACACTTTCCTCGCTTTTTTCGAGGCCCCAGACGCCAACCGTATCATTAAGCTCATAGCTTGGATCCGTCTCCTTAAGCGCTTCCAGCTGATCTGCACGGACCTGTCCGGTATAGCCTACAATATGAGACACATAAGGCGCGTAATTGTATTTCCGCACGGAAACATTTTCAATGCCGACGCCCTGCAGCTCACCCATCGCTTCCTGAATCTCCGACATGCACTCCTCGGAGACGTTACGCACGATTGTCGTTGTCTGATATCTCTGATATGCAGTCAGCCGCAGAGTATAAAAAATATTAATCATATCCAGTGCGGTACTGTTTTCCAGCACAATGGGATTGCCCTTTTCATCCTTGATATCATCAAAGCGATAGCGATGCTTGCTGTACGCGAATGCTTCCGGCGCCGTAAGCTCAAAATCCTCTGCCTTAAGATCCGCTGTATTTCTGCCACGGAGGTTGGCAATAAAACGGCGCTGATCATCCTCCGATGTTGTCGTGTACGTAAACTCACCATTGTCATCAAGACGGATCTTGTACTGTCCATCGACATGATAGCCATATTTCTCGATGATTCCGGCAAGACGGTACAGCATCCGGTTTCTGGCATTGATGCCTGCATCCGTGGTATCATATGCGCCATTATCCGAAATGGTAATGTTATACTGAAGCTCATTGTATGCCAGCAGATTTCCGTCCCTGTCATAAATATTACCGCGGGTTCCGGTAGTCGTAACCTCCTGCAGTGTGCGGCTCTGATAATCCGCCATATATTCATCGCCATGGATAATCTGCAGTCGGAAAAGCTGCAGTATGAGGATGCTGAAAAGTACTGTAAATACGGTTCCCAGCGCAAACAGGCGCGAGGTCACAATCCGCAGTACCAGCTCTTTTATCATTTCCAGTAGTTCCTTGATTGTATGCATCATCAATAAAAAAACCTCTAGCTGTCGATTTTTTCACTTGCAGTAAAGAAAAATCGATAAAGAATCAGCGTGACCAGTACCGAAAAAACCACAGACGGAAGCACAATCCTTATGAAGTAATAAGGAATGCTGAATTTCGCGCGGATCAGAAAGCGGAACACATAAATGTAGCTGTGATAGATCAACAGACTAAACACGCACATGAGCACAGGCAGCGTATTGTATTCCTCATAATAATAATGGCTGAAAAAGCCATTGATGTAACCGATAAAGATAAAAATCAGGCTGTAAAATCCAAAGGGGCCGGAATAAAACATATCCATGAGCAGCCCTGCTCCCAGTCCATACAACATCCCTCCCAGATTACCGTGAATAAATCCAAAGGAAAACGTCAGAATCAGCAAAAGATTAGGGGTTGCCGCAAGAAATGGAATCAGCGGAAACACACTGGTCTGAATCAGAAACGAAAGCACAATGGACAGTACATAGATCACAAACCTGAGCCTTAGCCGGAGAAGCTTCCGTGACCGTTCCGAGGTACTGAAGCTTATTTTACCGGATTTTTTCTTTTTCATTACTGGCTTCCCTCCCCGGAAGCGGTCCCGTTACCAGAGGCCGCGGTATCCTCCTCCGTCTCCGGATGGTTTCTTTCATATTCTGAAATCTGTTCCGGAGTAAGACCTCCTGCCTCTCCCTGGGTTTCAGTATCCTGAGACGCTTGCGCGCCCTGATAGGATTGCGACAAAGATTCCACAAGAGAGGATGCCGCCGGGCTGGATTCTGCCGGAGCAGTGGTCTCACTCTCCTCTGTTGCGGCGTCCTCCCCGGAGGTTTCCACCGCCGGAGCGGGCGCTGCGGCAGTTCCATCAGACACCGCAACGTCACTGCCGTCGTTGGTATCCTTAAAGCTGTCCGCTTTGACCTCTGTAATAACGAGAACCTCGGACATATCGTCAAAATCAGCTGCCGGTATCAGATATCCGTTTTTCATGAGATGCTTCTCGTCGTCATGAACATCCACTGCATATCCGATCAGGATTCCCGGTACAAATTTAGAGGAGATGTTAGATGTGACGATCCTGTCTCCATCCTGAATGACTGCATCCTTTTTCATATCCGTAATGCGCAGACGTCCTTCCTGAAAGAGTGTAAGGTCACCTGCCACAATACAGGTATCGCTGGACTGGATCCCCATGGCGGATACCCTGGACTCATCATCAATGATGGAGCGGACGGTTGCGTAATTTAATCCTACATCTGTAACAATCCCAACCAGTCCTCCGTTGGCAATCACGTTCTGATCTACGCGGATCCCGTCCTGAGAGCCCTTATTAATCCGGAAGACCTGAAACCAGTTTTCCGAATCCTTTGCTATAATCCTCGCTCCGACCTTCTGATAATTAAGATAATCCTGGTCCAGCTGATACAGCGAACGCAGCCGGTCCAGCTCCGCACTGTTCTGTTCCAGGATGTTGTTCTCTTCCGTAAGGAAATCCACCTTATCCTTCAGCGTATCATTTTCCTTCCGGATTTCCTCAAGGGTGCGGTGATCTGCGAGCTGCTCGTAAATGGCATAGCCGATCCGGTTAACTCCGGACTGCACCGGGACCAGTACATAGCCTATGGTGTTCCGAATCGGGTTCATGAGACCGTCCTTTACAGAGGAAAGAACGATCAGCATGACGCAAAGTACCGATAATATGATGAAGATATATTTACTATGTTTATTTTCCACTGAAATTCAAATCCTGCTCTCTGAAGCTGTAATAGCAGTTATCTCCGATAATCACATGGTCTAAAAGCGGAAGCTCCATCAGCTTGCATGCAGCCTCCAGTTGTCGTGTAAAAAAAATATCCTCCTCCGAGGGTGTCGGATCTCCTGCCGGATGATTGTGGCATAAGATCATGGACACCGCACTGCAGCGAAGTGCCCGGATCATAATATCTCTTGTTGAGATCACCGTCCGGTTGCAGGTGCCAGAGGAAATCAGTGCATCCTGGATCAGATGCAGATGATTATCCAGATACAAGACACGGATCACCTCATGATCCAAATGTCTTAAATCCTCCTTAAAATACTGTATGACGGCATCCACTGAGCGGAAATCCAGTATGTTTTGTCTCCTTGAACGGTTCCAGATCCGACGTGCGATCTCTCCTATTACAGAAAGCTGTACTGCCTTGATCTCGCCGATCCCGGAAACCTCCTGATACGTTTTGATGTCAAAATGCATCAGCCCTACCAGACCGTCAAACTGCGGATTAAGCTTAAGAATCTCCTCCGAAACCTCCAGCACGGAATGTTCTTTGGTTCCGGTGCGTATGAGGATTGCCAGAAGCTCTGCATCACTTAAAGCCTCAGGTCCCTGCCGTAAGCATTTCTCCTGAGGCATCTCCTCGGATTTCATTGTTTTAAATTGATTCATTTTTCTCCTGTTCTGCCAGGAACCGGAGCCCACATTTCTAATATATTAGCATAGGATGCAGAACAGAACAATGCATTTTGAAATTCTTAAGGAGTGTATGAAAAGTGTTTTTATGGATCTTAATGGTACGATACCAGGCTTATGCGAGCTTGATCAGCCCCTTTTCATACATCTTTTCAACCGTCATCAGAACCCCAAGCTTGGCATGATACCAGGTAAGCCCGCCCTGGAAATATACGTTGTACGGCTCACGGATCGGTCCGTCCGCAGACAGCTCAATGGACGAGCCCTGTACAAGGGCTCCTGCTGCCATAATGACCTTGGAGTCATATCCCGGCATGTCATCCGGATAAGGCGTTACAAAGCTGTCGACCGGAGCTGCTGCCTGAATTCCCAGGCAAAATGCGACCATACCAGCCTCCGAGCCAAGCGTAATTGCCTGAATGATGTCGTATCTTTTATCGGAAGCCTTGGGATGGCAGGCAAAGCCCAGCTTTTCATACACGCTTGCTGCAAAAATCGCTGCCTTCTCCGCGCCTGCGGTAATTGTCGGTGCCATAAACAGTCCCTGGAAAAAGCT
>DJXY01000180.1 GCA_002449915.1 Oribacterium sp. UBA6992 | reverse complement strand
CACCGGTCTTCCCGCCCCGCCGCGCTGTTCTGACTGGTAAAGGTCACGCATGCCTGGCTGAATCCGCCGGTAAAAAAGTAGGCAAAAAGGTCAAAATACTGTGCAATGGAGTTTCCCGCCATCGCAAGAGACCCAAAGCTGTTGACCGAGCTCTGCACACAGATATTGGAAATAGAAAAAAGCGAGCTCTGAAATCCGGCTGGAGCGCCAATGGCAATGATCTGCTTAAGACAGCCCCCGTGGATCCGCAGCTTCGTGAGCTTCAATGTAAATGGCGCCGGCTCGGTCATGAGGAATGAAAGCACAAGCCCGGCGGCAACCCCATTGGCAATCACCGTCGCAACCGCAACTCCGGCAACGCTCATATGCATAAGGATTACAAAAAACAGATTCAGGATCACATTGACAACCCCGGAAAACATGAGGCTGTACAGAGGCCGCCGGCTGTCTCCCTGGCTTCGGAGGATCGCGGCGCCAAAATTATACAGCATCTCAAACGGCACCCCGATGAGATAAATCCTGAGATACAGCACCGCAAGCGTAATGACATTATCCGGCGTGCCCATCAGCGTTAAAATCGGTTTTGCCGCAAGCTCGCCAATCACAACGACTCCCGCACTGATTATGAATGCCAATGCCACAGCCGTGTGTACTGCCGCTTCGATGGCGTCCTGCTTCTCCTGCCCGATAAACTTGGCGACAAGTACATTGGCACCGACCGACATGCCGACAAAGGTATTGACCAATAGGGAAATCACAGAATTGTTGGCGCCTACAGCCGCCTGCGCCTCGCTGGAAGCAAAATGTCCAACCACCGCCGTATCTGCAGAGTTAAACAAAAGCTGAAGGATACTGGTAAGCGCCAGTGGAATCGCAAAAATGATCAGCTTATCCCAAAGAGATCCATGGGTCATATCCATCTGATGCCTTGTGGTGGTTTTTGTCATAACGATTAGCTCCTTACAAAAAACAGGGCGGTATCACCGCAGCTCAAATCCCGAAGTTGATTATATCATTGGAAGCTGTGATTTCAATATTTGGTTCCGTTTCCCTCCGGTTTATGGCAAAATGGCAATGACAGAATTTCTTTATGGAAAGGAATGCATATGAGACTCGATAAATTTCTCGCGGATATGGGCGTGGACCCGCGCGGCAAAATAAAGCATTACATCAAATGGGGCAAGGTGACCGTCAACGGTAAGGGCGTAACTGATCCCGGATTTCAGATTCGCGACCAGGATCTGAATTCTGTGCAGGTAAGCTACAAAGGACATCCCGTTGTCTATGCCCGCTATGAATACTATATGATGCATAAACCAGCCGGCGTCCTATCGGCAACAGAGGATAAAAAACAGACCACGGTGCTTGATCTCATGACCGGCCCCGTCCGGAAGGACGTATTCCCCGTAGGTCGCCTGGACAAGGACACCGAAGGACTCCTGCTGCTCACCAACGATGGAGAGCTTGCGCACCGCCTCTTATCCCCGAAGCATCACATCGATAAGGTCTATCTTGCACGTGTCGGCGGAGAACTGCCCCCGGAGAGTGTGGAAGCATTTCAGCAGGGGATTCACTACGACACAAAGCTTACTGCCATGCCTGCCGGTCTCACCATCCTCCGCACCGGGCTTCCGATGAGCGAGACAGAAAAAGCTTCCTACATTAAAAATTATGAGCTGCTTTCCGGAATAAAAAAAGATGCATCCCATGTGAATGCATCCTGCCTTGATGTATCCCAAATCCCGGATACGGTCAGCGAAGTCACTGCTACGATTCAGGAGGGTAAATTCCATCAGATTAAAAAAATGTTCCATGCGCTTGGCACCGAGGTCGTCTATCTTAAGCGTGTCAGCATGGGACCGCTGCAGCTCGATCCGGCATTAGCGCCCGGTCAGTACCGCCCGCTGACGGAGGCAGAGCTCGCAGCGCTCCGCGAGCTCACAGGCTGATTTTCCTGCCGGTCCAGATCCCGTTTTCCTCGGTAACACGGATCACAAACGGGAAGATGCCGATTTCCGTGCAGAGCGGAACATCCTCCGCCGGATACTGTGTCTTTGCCGGGTCATAAAAATGTGCTGCCGCCTGATGCAGTCTCCGGTCCGCGGCATCCAGATCATAGGCTTCCCCGAGGATCTTAGCACGGATATATTCGGCGCAGATAAGATCCTCATCCGCCCGGGTGACACCGGCATTGCCCATTGCGACGATCGACACCCGCTCCGGCTGTTTCATGCGAATATATGCCGCAACCGCATCCGCGTTGACAAGACTTCCTGTCACGATTTCCTCCGCAAAGACTGCATTCACAATACCCTGTGTGCCGGCGCTTGTAGAGTGAATGATGGTTCTGTCTTTGAGCTCCATGTTTCTAAGGTCATAGGGAGAGTTGCCAAAATCACAACCCTCCACCTTGGCACCGCCGCGTTCGCCGGAGAGAAGCCAGTCAGGATGCTCCCGCTTAAGCTGAAACGCCTCCTCGAGACCTCCGATCGGATGCGTTTCCCTTACGCCCTTGGCAAACATATATGCCTCAAGTGTAAACGCACGAAAAACATCTATAATAACGGTCAGACCCTCCGCCTGCTTTGCTCCTGTAATCAATTCAAGAATCCTGATGTCCATGATTTCTGCTGCCTCCTCCAAAACCTTTCTATCCCGGGGATGCATCCCCGATGTTCTATGGCATTACTCTGTAGTGTACCACGCATCCCCGGAACTGATAAGCCCCTTGCGGAAACTCGCCATGCTTTTCTCCTAACGATTGCAAAAAGCCTTTTAAATTTCACCAGAAGCGCGTATAATGCCTCCGATACATAGAAAATTATGAAATGCAAGGTTGATTCTTTTAGAAATTTACAGGAGTTGTGAATGCAGACAAGCATGACAAAGGGAAATCCGTTCCCGCTGATTCTTAAGTTTATGATCCCGCTTTTTATTGGAAATGTTTTCCAGCAGCTGTATAACATGGCGGATACAATTATCGTCGGTCGTTTTGTTGGCGCAGATGCCCTCGCTGCCGTTGGTGCCACAGGCAATATTATGTTTCTTGTACTGGGATTTGCGCAGGGATTATGCACTGGCTTTACCGTGCTGACTTCACAGGCCTTTGGCGCAGAAAACTATCCAAGGGTCAAGCGTTCTGTTGCGAATGGCATCCTGCTGGCGCTGCTCGTTTCCATCGGTGTGACCATCCTCTCTGTGGCATCCATGCGTCCACTGCTTCACCTGATGCATACCCCTGACAATATCTTTGAGGATGCGTTTACTTATATTGAGATCATCTGTCTTGGCACGATTTTTGCCGTATACTATAATCTTTTTTCGGCTTTTATCCGTGCCATCGGTAACAGCCGTGTGCCCCTCTATTTTCTGATCTTCAGTGCCTGCCTCAACGTAGGACTGGATCTTCTGTTTATTATTGTAGGCAAAATGGGGGTTGCAGGAGCTGCCATCGCGACAAATCTGTCGCAAGGCATCTCCGCGGTACTCTGCCTCGTTTACATTCGCACCAAAGCACAGGTGCTCTGGCCGGAGCGTGGAACCTGGCGTATCAACTCTTCCGATACGACGCAGCAGATGGCTGTGGGTATACCGATGGCGCTGCAGTTTGCAATCACGGCATCCGGCACCATGATTATGCAGTCTGCGATCAACCTCTTTGGCTCCACGGCAGTCGCTGCTTATACTGCTGCCAACAAGCTGCACAGTGTCATGACGCAGGAAATGCCCGCCATGGGGCAGGCATTGGCCACCTACAGCGGACAGAATTATGGTTTTGGAGACAGCAAGAGACTGCATCAGGGCGTGCGTGCCGCAGTAATCATCGAGCTTGTGTACTCGGTCCTGGCGGCGGTACTCTGTGTCCTTTTGCTGCGTCCGGTGATAGGGATGTTTTTTGGAAATGCAGAGGATAGCGCAATGATCGCGGAAATGATGCCCTGGGCCAGCACCTATGTACATATCGCGGTACTGTTTTATATTCCACTAAGCCTGATTTTTGTTTTCCGTAATGCCATGCAAGGCTGCGGTCACGGCTTTCTGCCAATGATGGGCGGCGTAGTAGAGTTTTTTGCGCGTCTTCTTGTGGCGGTACTGGCCATGCATTTCATGAGCTACCCGATGGCGGTCTTCTGTGATCCCGCCGCATGGCTTGGTGCCGGTATCTTTACCGCGATTGCCTATATCTTTGTCATGCGGCAGGTGGAGCAGGAAATACACAAAGCCGGGGACAATCCTATATCATCTCACGCCTGATCACCTCCCGGCTGGTGGAAAATCTTATGATGTTAAGCTTCTGGCATACAATACTAGCAGAATTTTCATAAGAATGCTCTCTAAAAGTATTTCAACCGATATGTCGAGCTTATTTTAGCATACCTTGTGTAAATTTCTAAAATTTTTATAAATTTCTCTGTGCATTTTGGGAAATTTTGAGCTTGCGAAATGAACTATGGCGGACTAGAATAAGGCTCATAAAAAAACAGACCGGCTATGAAGAGAACACGACCGGAAACGAATGTTACAGAGAGCTGCCGTTTGGTGCGAGGCAGTACAGGACTTTCGGATACATCATCTCTGAGCTTCGATGGTAAACGTTATCAAAATCAAAACCACCAGCTTAGC
>DJXY01000189.1 GCA_002449915.1 Oribacterium sp. UBA6992 | reverse complement strand
CGATAACCAGATCATCGGACAGGTAGTGGAAGAGGATGTGGGATTTGGCCCTGAAAATATGGGTGTCCCCACTGAGGAAATATGGAAAAGAGTTGAAGAAAGCCTCAAAGCTGTAGGAATGTACGAATACAGGAAGCATTCGCCGAATAAGCTCTCCGGCGGGCAGAAGCAACGTGTGTCCATAGCAGGAGTGCTGGCCATGAAGCCTAAATGTATAGTGCTGGATGAGCCTACAGCCATGCTTGATCCGAAAGGACGGCGTGAAGTGATAGATGCAGCCCGGGAACTCAACAAAAAAGAGGGCGTTACGGTTATTCTTATCACTCATTACATGGAAGAGGTTATAAATGCCGACAGGGTGTTTGTTATGGACGGCGGAAAGATCGTGATGCAGGGTACCCCGAAGCAGATCTTTTCGCTGGTTGATGAACTCAAAGCATTGAGACTGGATGTGCCCCAGGTGACGCTTTTGGCGTGGGAACTTAAGAAAAAGGGACTTAACCTGCCGGAGGGGATACTTACAGTGGAAGAACTGGTGGAAGGAATATCAAGGTGTCGATAATAATTGATCACGTCAATTACATATTCGGAAAAGGCACGGAAATGGAGCATAAAGCACTCAGGGATATATGCCTTTCCATCCCGGACGGACAGTTTATCGGGATCATCGGGCATACGGGTTCGGGCAAATCCACTCTGATGCAGCATCTCAACGGCCTTCTCAAGGCAAGCGAAGGTGCCATCTATTATAATGGCGAGGACATATACGAAAAGGGATATGACCTTAAGAAGTTGCGCAGCAAGGTTGGTCTGGTTTTCCAGTATCCGGAGTATCAGCTGTTTGAGGTGGATGTAATTTCGGATGTTATGTTTGGGCCCAGAAATCAGGGACTCAGTGATACTGATGCTAAGGCACGTGCGGAGGAAGCTCTGCGAATGGTCGGACTCCCGGAGGAGACCTGGGAGAAGTCACCGTTTGAGCTTTCCGGAGGTCAGAAACGGCGGGCTGCCATTGCCGGGGTGCTTGCGATGCGTCCGGAGGTTCTGATCCTGGATGAGCCTACGGCAGGGCTTGACCCGGAGGGAAGAGATGACCTTTTCCGGCAGATTCGTGCACTGCATGATGAGGAGGGTATGACGATCCTTCTGGTGTCACATTCGATGGATGATGTGGCAAGATACACAGATCAGGTGCTGGTGCTGGATCACGGAGAGCTTAAGATGACAGGTACGCCGGAGGAGATTTTCCGCCGGTATAAGGAGCTTGAGACCATGGGTCTCGGCGCGCCGCAGATTACGTATCTTGTGCATGAATTAAAGGATATAGGCATTCGCTTTGAATCACGACCCGATACCGTAGATGAAATGAGAGATGCGATCCTCAAGCTTTATAAGGAAGCCGGCGGCAAGCTTGGGAAGGAGGTGCGCTGATGCTCAGGGATATCACCTTAGGACAGTACTATCCGGTGGACTCGGTGATTCACCGCCTTGATCCGCGTGTAAAGCTGCTAGCTACACTCATTTATCTGATTTCGCTTTTTGTGATGAACAGCTTCACAGGCTACCTCATCGCTGCGCTCGTGCTGGCAGTGCTTGTAAAACTCTCACGGGTACCCTTCCGGTTTATGACACGCGGCTTAAAAAGTATCATCATTGTGCTTTTGATTTCAGTCAGCTTTAATCTGTTTCTGACACCTGGTACAGAACTTGTGAGGTTTGGTTTTTTAAGGATAACGAGAGAGGGACTTCGGATTGCGTTGATGATGGGTGTAAGACTGATCCTGCTCGTACTTGGCAGCTCGCTTATGACACTTACGACGACACCGAACCAGCTCACAGACGGGCTGGAAAAGGGACTTGGCATATTAAAACGGGTCGGTGTGCCGGTACATGAAATTGCCATGATGATGTCGATCGCGCTTCGCTTTATCCCGATCCTCGTTGAGGAAACGGATAAGATCATGAAGGCGCAGCAGGCGCGTGGTGCGGATTTTGAGTCCGGAAACATCATACAGAGAGCCAAGGCGATGGTGCCGATACTGGTACCGCTGTTTATCAGTGCCTTCCGGAGAGCAAATGACCTTGCCATGGCAATGGAGGCAAGATGCTACCGGGGCGGTGAGGGCAGAACCAAGATGAAACCTCTGCACTATGAGAGAAGGGACAGAATCGCGTATACTGTCATTGAGTTATATCTTGTGATTTGTGTTATCCTGCGGATGGTGCCGGGAGTGCCGGTATGAGACGGATCAAGCTAACGATTGCCTATGACGGGACAAACTATCACGGCTGGCAAAAGCAGACCGAGGGTGACGATACGATAGAAGGGAAGCTGGAGGCGGCAATCCGGAGCCTCCTTCCCAATGAAATACCGGAGCTGATCGGGGCAAGCCGGACCGACGCCGGAGTACATGCCCGAGGCAATGTTGCAGTATTTGATACATTGTCCACAATCCCGGCGCCGAATTTTACACCGGCGCTTAACCGCTATCTTCCAGAAGATATCCGGATTATAGCTTCGGAGGAGGTACCGGAAGCCTTTCATCCAAGATTTCAGCCGCATACCAAGATTTATGAATACCGGATTGACAATAACAGAGTTCCGGATCCTCTGAAGCGGCTGTATTGTTACAATTTTTCGTTCCCTCTGGATCTTTACGCCATGCAGAGGGCAGCGGGATATCTCATCGGTGTGCATGACTTCCGTAGCTTTGTAAATCCTGATTCTCAGGTGTTTCAACGGGGCGGAGACGCGGTACGAGAGATCTATAATATCGACATCTGCTGTATCTCGCCGGAGGAAGGTGCTTTTGAACCGAATGCCTCCGCAGGGCAGATGGTCAATGCTGCCGGAGACAGGCAGAAACCTGACGCAGGCTGTGCAACATCCCCGGAGCTCTCAGGTGGTGAGCTTCGGATCCGGATTTCCGGCAATGGGTTTCTGTATCACATGATCCGTATCATCGCAGGGACATTACTGGAGGTCGGGACGGGCAAGCGAAAGCCTGAGGACATTCCCGATATCCTGAGTCAACGGGACAGGAGAACCGCGGGCAGGACGGCGCCGGCGAAGGGGCTTACGCTTGTGAAGCTGGTTTATCAGGATACACCCTTACCGCACGTTTAAATCGCGTTTCGATCATGCTTTTAAGAATGCTGATACGGCGCCGATAACGTCGATACGTATTATCAAAAAACCAAAAAACAAAGCTGGTAAGTGCCACCAAAAACAATTGACACACACGAAAAATCCGAGTATTATTAAAAGGCTGTTGCATATGGCAGCATGATACTTATAAGCAGGGCTTCAGTGCCCGGGCTACATTAAATACTGAAATCAGTCTTTTAGAGAATGAGACCAGAGTAGGTAGCCCCACATCAGGAGGTTGTTATGAATTCATACGTAGCAAAAGCTTCTACTATTGACAGAAAGTGGTATGTAGTAGATGCAGAGGGCAAGACATTAGGACGTCTTGCATCAGAAATCGCTTCCGTTCTTCGTGGTAAGAACAAGCCAACTTACACACCGTTCCTTGACTGCGGAGATTACGTTATCGTAGTAAATGCAGATAAGATTACTGTGACCGGTAAGAAGCTGGACCAGAAGATTTATCGTACACACTCAAAGTACGTTGGATCAATGAAGGAAACCACTCTTAAGGATCTCAAGGCTAAGAAGCCGGAGAAGGTAATCGAGAACGCTGTTAAGGGTATGCTCCCTCATGGACCGTTAGGCAGACAGATGTACAAGAAGTTATTTGTATACGCTGGACCAGAGCACAAGCACCAGGCACAGCAGCCGGTTGAGCTTACATTTTAAGGAGGATATCTAAATGGCTAACAACAGAAACTACGGCACAGGCAGAAGAAAGAGTTCTGTAGCAAGAGTTTATATTATGCCTGGTACAGGTAAGATTACCATTAACAAGAGATCCCTGGACGAGTATTTCGGACTGGACACTCTTAAGTCCATTGTAAATCAGCCACTGGTTGCCACTCAGAATGAGGGCAAGCTGGATGTTCTCGTAAACGTACGCGGTGGTGGATATACTGGACAGGCTGGTGCAATCCGTCATGGTATTGCAAGAGCTCTGTGCGAGATGGATGAGGATTTCAGACCGGTTCTTAAGAAGGCTGGATTCCTTACAAGAGATCCGCGCATGAAGGAGAGAAAGAAGTACGGT
>DJXY01000133.1 GCA_002449915.1 Oribacterium sp. UBA6992 | reverse complement strand
CCTTCTGTATTTTTTCATTTGTTTTTGCTTCCTTTTGGTCTACCCATGAAATCCTCGCTAATAATTAATGAACCAATTTATTATATACGATTTTTTATCAAAATGACAGCCCTCGATAGTATCAGCCTTAAACTGTATGTCTAATTATACATCCCCGGAACAATTGACTTTTACATATTGCAGTGGTAATCTTCAATATAGTTTATGTCGTTTATGTCTTTTACAAAATCTGGAAGCGAGGCTGTAATATGATCAGTGTTGCCGTGGTCAGCCCTGACCATGGGCTGGAGCCCATTGATAAAGCCATTAGTGAAATGGACCTTGGATGTCAGTTCCATACATACATCTATAAAAAGATGTCTGACATCGACAGTATTTATGATGAGTGTCGGGGAAAATGTGATGTCATATTCTTTTCCGGAGAGCTTGGATATCATTACATGAAAAACAAGTTTCCCGACAACCGGATTCCATGTGCATTTACTGCATATGAAACCATCGATGTACTCTCCATCCTGCTGAATTTTAAAATTGAGCATCCGGATATCCCGTTAAATCGGGTATTCTGCGATTTCCTGACGATTACCAATCATTATATGGATATAGATCAGTATATCAAGCCAGAGAACATGCCCTACTGTTTTAATGACACCCATTATGACTACCGGCACATTACAAGCTATGCCAAAGATCTTTTTGACCAGGGCAAGATTGATCTTATCCTTTCAAGGAGTATTAATAATCTGAAACGTCTGGACGAACTGCATATCCCGTATGTAGCCGTCTGGCCTTCCAGGGAGATGATCATCAAGTCTATTAAATCAGCACTCAATGAACTGAAGCTTGACAGCATTGAACAGAAGGATGAGCTCAATATCCTGATCCGCTTACCCTTTGGTGAGGACATTGACCAGGAGGAGCAGGAATACAGAGAAGCCACCATTTATAAAATGCTTGCGGATTATCGCAAATCCAATCACCTGCATTTTTCCATCAATCAGGGGTTTAATCAATTTGAACTGCATACACAGATGGATGCAGGGACATTTGAAGCTGAATCACTGCGGCCGATTTTACTGGATCTTAGAAAAAAAATAGGCTTTCCCTTCCGCATAGGTGCAGGACTGGGATCCTCTCGGGAGAGAAGCCGCTATTTCTCAGAGCACGCACTGCTTGAGGCAAATCGTTATGGCAGAAATGATGCATTTTTTGTCGGTGAGGAAGGCACGGTAACAGGACCTCTGTCTGCTGACACCAAGCTGATCTACAGCTACTCTAACGAAAAGGCACTGGCCTTTGCAAGAGACAAAGGCATCAATGAAACAAACATCCTGAAGCTGATCAGTATGTTTGAGCAGGATGAGGGTCAGATTTTAAGTTCCATGAATCTTGCTACTCTGCTTGGAATTACACCACGTTCCGCGAGCAGGATTTTGGTGAAGCTGACAGAGCTTCATATTCTGGATCTTACCGAGGCAGAGGATACTCCTAAAAAAGCCTCGCATCTTGGACGACCGACACATTATTATAAATTTAATTCCAAAGAATTCCGGAATGCCCTGCTCTGATAAATTACCTTTTGAACCAAAAGAAGCCAAAAAAGAAGACGTTTCCCGGTATATACCGGGGAAACGTCTTCTTTTTTAGTAAAGGCTCATTATGTATACTCAATGTATCCTTATACACTAATAGAAAATCCAATGAGTCAATGCCATGCAACAATGAATATAAGAATTTGTTATCGCTTCTGTCCCCAGAAAAAGAGCGCCACGGTTCCGGGACCGGTATGGCAGCCGATGGTTGAGCCGATCGGATAAATCTGCACCTTACCCTTCATGTGCGGGAATACAGCCTCAATCCGGCTTCGCATAGCTTCCGCATCCTCCAAACAATTGGAATGACTGATAAAGCACTTCCCATCATATTCACTTCCATGAACGGCAAGCTCTGCCATTTTACTTACGGTTTTTTCTATAACCTTTCTTTTGGTGCGGACCTTTTCCACCGGCTGCAGTGTGCCATCAGCAGCAACATGCAGCAGTGGACAGATATTTAAGACTGAGCCTATAAACCCGGCAGTCTTTGATACTCTGCCGCCACGGATAAAAAAGGTAAGATCCGAAGTAAAAAACCAGTGCTGAACCTCTGACTTATGTTCTTCCAGCCAGTCCCGCAGTTCCTCGATTGATGAACTGCTATCCCGGAGGTCGGCAGCCTTATCCACCAGAAGTCCATATCCGGAGGATGCGCAAAGTGAATCTACGATATAAATTTTACGGTCCGGAAATTCCTCCTTCAGATCCTCCGCGGCGATTCTGGCTGAATTGACAGTTCCTGATATTCCACTGGAAAGGGCGATATGCAAAACGTCCTTACCATCCTTAAGAAATCTACGGAAATGCTCCTCATACTCCTCTACATTAACCTGAGAGGTTCTGGTCGGCTCCCCCGCCAGCATCCTTTTATATAATTGGTCAGGACGAATTGACTGGAAAAAATCATCCAGATACTCATCTTCGCCCACATACAGATGGAAATATGCGGGATATACCGAACGTTCTCTTACCCAGCTCTCCGGCATATCTACCGTTGAGCAGCAGCTGATTACATAATTAGCCATGTGTATTCCCCTGATAAGATGTGATTCAAAGTTTCAAAAACGATTTAATCATAGCGTATACCTGTATAGAATACAATGAGAAGTTTCAAATCATTTCAAAACTTTTATCAGACTGTCTGCTGGATACTGCCGGGGATCTCTTATTCTCAGCTTCCGATGACATTGCGGATTGCGACAGGCGTCCGGTAATTCCAGCGATAAATGCGGATTCCGGACCTTCTGGAGGCAGCATTCACCACCTGCCCGTTTCCAATATACATACCAACGTGATTAATGGTGCCCCTACGGTTGGCATAAAAAATCAAATCACCAGGCTTCATGTTCTGACTGCTGACGGCCGTACCGGTCCTTGCCTGATCTCTGGAAACTCTTGGCACAGAGATGCCGAAATGCTTCAGTACCTGCTGTGTAAATCCGGAGCAGTCTACACCGTTGGTGAGCGAATTTCCACCCCAGACATATCTGCCGCCGACATACTGGCATGCAAAGTTTACAATCTGACTGCGGAATGCTGCCGCTTTATTTGCTGCGTCAAGGGCCGGATAATACTCTACCGCTTCCTGCAGTGCGTATGTAACAGATACATTATTGTCTCTGGTTGAAACATAAGAGCCCTGCTCTGTGTCTTCATCATCACCGCTGTCAAGATCCAGCTGCACCCATCCATCCAGCTGATTGATCACGCTGTAACGCTGATCCCTGGTGATCTGCGTCCATGCCTGCGAGTCTGTAGATGGTTCAGAGCGCACATTCAAAGCATCTGTATTGACAATTGCCATAACCTGGGCGTGGTTCACGGCAAGCTGTTCCGCTTCTGTTCCGCTCGCAATAAAATCAGCCCTAACATATCCGGTAACCTTACCGGACTGAATCTTGTACCAGCCATTTTCTTCCCCGAGGATATTGGCACCGGCAAATCCAGGAAGCTTCCCGACGATGTTGTTGATGCCATCTTCCTCCGGTGTTTTACGGACATTTACATAATCGGATGCCTTGGAAACGCCCAGATGGTCATACATGTTGAGCACCTTCTGCCTTAAATCAAGGCTTCGGGCTTCATCGAGCCCATAAGACATGGAAACATTCTCCGGCTTAGATGACATGTAAGCCACATCTACGCCATCGATGTTATCCGGCACAATTTCCAGCCAGTCTGAGCCAATACGGCGGAGGACCTGATATTTCTCTCCCTTTGCGGCAGAACCAACGGTATTTCCGTCCCTGATTTCAGGTGTGGAACGGATTCGCAGCTTATCGGTAACAATACATGCCCTGCTCTCGATAAGCTCCGGCACAAGTTCCTTTGCTTCCTCTCCGGTAATGACGAAGCTGCTCGAAATGTAACCCTCCATGCCGCCGGAACGGATCTTCATCCACCCATCCGCACCCTCCGGGTGCTCCTCTATAATGTCAACCGCCGCGTGATTGGACAGCATCCCTTTGATGTTGGAAATATCCTTCTGGTCCGGTGCAGAACGGAGATTGATGTAAGAGCTGCATTGCACAATTCCCAGATTCTGATATTCTGAAATTGTATTTTTTACTGTCTCCGCCTTAAGCGCATCGGTTAAATTCCTGATCTCGGATTCTGTTGCGTCGGAGAGGTATGAAGCAGACGCAAGCTCACTCATAGTGGAAGCCTGCCAACGCTTCTGCGTTCCGTTTGTTGAGCCTGTGCGACGTGCAATCAGTACTCCGCATAAAAGGAGCACCAGTACAATCAAAATTATACTGGAAATTTTAAGGAGGAGTCTGTCCCGATCAGAGCCTGGCTCAAATTTTATTTTGATATTAGGTTTTTTCATACGACATCCTTATATAATTTATATAGGTCCCTATCATAGCAGTTTTTCACTAAGAAGTACAATGTTATTCGTGTGCGTATGTTAACGAATCTCAGCGAGTCTGAGTTTCGTTATCCTTAATTGACATTTCTTATATATTTACAGACCGAAAAAAGTCCGCCGACAGAATCGGCAGACTTTTGCTTGAGAATCAGATTTATATAATCAGTTCATAACCGGCAGACAGCTCCCTGCCTCTGATTATTTTGAGAGAATCATACGGTCATTGGCAAAGGCGCCTCCCGACACCTCCTCAAACTTTTTAAGCAGATCCTCAACGGTTAGCTTTTTCTTTTCCTCACCTCTTACATCATAGATAATATGTCCGCTGTCCAGCATGATCAGCCGGTTGCCATGAGCGATGGCATCCCTCATATTGTGGGTTACCATCAAAGTCGTCAGATTGTTTTCTGTTACAATCTGGTCGGTCGCCTGCAATACCTTGGACGCAGTCTTAGGATCCAGCGCCGCTGTGTGCTCATCCAGCAGCAATACCTTGGGCTTTTTCATGGTTGCCATGATCAGTGTAAGTGCCTGTCGCTGACCTCCGGAGAGCAGTCCGACCTTTGCAGTCAGGCGGTCCTCAAGTCCAAGGTCCAGTCTCGACAGCATTGCGCGATAAGTCTGACGCTCTCTGGCTGTGCAGCCCCAGCGGAATCCTCGTTTCTGACCTCTCCTTGCTGCAAGAGCCATATTTTCATCAATCTGCATATCTGCAGCGGTACCAGTCATCGGATCCTGGAACACGCGTCCAAAAAAAGGAGCTCTCTGGTATTCCGAGAGTCCGGAAATGTCTACTCCGTCTACAAGAATCATACCAGAGTCCAGCGGCCACACTCCGGCAATGGCATTCATAATCGTAGATTTACCGGCGCCATTACCGCCGATCACTGTGCAGAAGTCGCCGTCTTCAAGTGTCAGATTGACATCAACCAGCGCTTTCTTTTCATTAATGGTTCCGGGATTAAATGTTTTGTAAATATGTCTTAACTCCAGCATCAATCTGCCTCCTTCCCGGTTTCTGTCGTCTGCTCCTGTCGCTCGTCCTCAGCTGCTGTATCATTAATCACGTCATCGCCCTCCGCTGCCTTGCGCATGGCTTCCCTGAGCTTTGCGTTTCTTCTTTTCAGCCCATGGAAGGAGCTTGTCTTCTGCTCCTGGAAATATGGAACTGCCAGGAAAATCGCTACCACAATTGCAGTCAGGAGCTTCATATCATCCGCCGGGAACTTAAGCCAGAGGACAAAAACATAGACCATGTAATATACGATGGCGCCAATCACGGTAAAACTCAATCGCAGGATAAAGTTAAGCCTTTTACCTGCAACAAGCTGTGCAAGCACCTCTCCGATGATGACGGCAGCAAGACCAATGACGATGGAGCCTTGTCCCATTTTGACATCGGCAAAGCCCTGATATTCTGCAAGGATACCTCCGGATAAAGAAACAAGGGCATTTCCTACCATGAGGGCTTCCACCTTCATGCGGTTCGTATTAATGCCCTGGGCGCGTGACATATGCGCATTGATACCGGTCGCACGGATCGCACTGCCGTTTTCAGTGCCGAGGAACCAGTAAAAAATCGCAATCAGGATGACATCCACCACCAGTGTCAGGGCAATTGTCTGTCCGAGATAACGGATATTGGAGGTAAAGAATACTCTCACCTGACCAACGGGAACCGCCTGATTCGCTTTACCCATGATGTTAAGATTAATCGAGTAAAGAGAAATCTGTGTCAGGATTCCTGCAAGAATGTCGGGGATCCCCAGCATGGTATGTAAAAATCCGGTGATAAAGCCGGCGCCAAGACCTGCAAGAAATGATACTACCAGCACAATCTCCGGGTTAACTCCTTTTAACATCAGCATGACGGCGATTGCTCCGCCAAGGGCAAAGGAACCATCCACGGTCATATCCGCAAAATTAAGGATTCGGAATGTCATGTAAACGCCAAGTGCCATGATACCCCAGATCAGACCCTGCGCGATACCTCCGGGAGCAGCATTCCAAAGCGCTACCGGATTAAGGGATGCAAAATAGGCTGCCATAAATACTCTCCTGTCTCAATTCATAAAAAAGCGCAGGCACTATAGCACCTGCGCTATTTCATTTATTATACTGATACTGATGCAGTTCTGTAAAGTACGGAATCGCTAATTATTCCACTGCAGTATAGTCGGACGGGATTGTGATACCGATCGCATCAGCATATTTTTTATTGTACTCCTTAGTTGTAGCACTTGCATAGGCAATTTCCATGGTGGAAACATCCGCGCCGTTCACAAGGATATCAATCGCCTGCTTGGCTGTTGCAGCACCCAGATCATAGTAGCTGATGGAAAGTGTTGCCAGTCCGCCGGATTTCATCATATTTTCCTCGCCGCAGATGACCGGAATCTTTGCAGGTTCCGTTACGTTGTTAACAACGGTCATGTTGGAAGCTGCCGTGTTATCGGTTGGGATGTAAAGCGCATCAATATTTCCAACAGCAGAGGTAACTACCGACTGCAGATCGTTGGAATCGGAGAATGTATACTCCTGATATTGCACACCGTCCTCATCGAGATACTTCTCGATCTGTGTTGCCTGGAACTTGGAGTTAGCCTCAGCTGAGCAGTACAGAATACCAACCTTCTTTACATCCGGTACCAGTTCAAGGATCATATCCTCCTGCTGATCGAGTGGCGCAAGATCTGAGGTTCCGGAAACATTGATGCCGGTAGTACCGCTGAAATTGCTCATGTTAAGCGCAGTGCCATAATCGGTTACAGAGGTTCCGAGAATTGGGATATCTGTAGTTGCAGATACAGCTGCCTGTAAAGCAGGTGTAGCATTTGCCATGATGAGATCATACTCATTGGAAACAAAGCCATTGACAATCGTTGCACAGGTTGCCGAATCACCCTGAGCGTTCTGAAGGTCAATTGTTACGTTATCTCCAAGCTCTTTCTCAAGAGTTTCTTCAAAGCCCTTGGTTGCTGCATCCAGAGCATTGTGCTGTACCAGCTGGCAGATACCAACCTTAAACTTCTTGTCTCCTACTGTTTTAGCACCACCGGACTCGACTGCTGCCTGCGAGCTCTCCTTTGCCGCTGAAGTACTTTCATTAGATGCCGTTGTTTCTGATGCAACAGTAGTTCCTGCAGCAGCTGCCGCAGTTGTTGCATTGGGCGTAGAGGAAGATCCGCATGCTGCAAGTGAGGAAGCTGCAAGAATCGCTGTCATAGATACAATTGTAAGTTTTTTTACTTTTTTCATAATTTTTCCCCCTCAATATTAACCAATTTGCACTAATCTGCTTTAACGCGTTAATATCTTTGATATGTGTGCATTATAATCCAGCTTTATAATATTTGCAAGTAGAACTTAATTATATAACTCTATGTTATTACTTATATAATCAATGAATAAAAAAGCAAAAGGACTAAAGCTTAACTGAAGGTCCTTTTGCTCTTTTATATATATGTTTCTTACAAATTTTAGCACAATGAGGTCAGAATGTAACCGGATCGGAAATTTCGCCCGTTCTTACGAGAGAAAGACATTCCAGCACGGGTCCTTCGCCATTATATTCTTCCCGTTCCGCCATGCCGACCTTTGCCGTTACCTTAGCCCAGTCTCTGGTCTTGTAGGCACTAAGCTCCTTCGGATCTCCCTTGCAGACAAAGCCGAGGAAGGTCATATCCTGTGCACAGCAGGTCATCGCCATACGTCCCGGAACAAATTCATTTGCGGGACTCCCTTTCCGCTTCAGAATCATCGCATCAAAGGAAACCTCTTTACCGATATAGCGGTCCGGATTATCCATGCAGTCAATAAACCAGGTGCCATAGTCCTCCGGCTTCAGATCGATTCTGTCCGCATTAATGTCATATGGCAGATCCTCCGGCAGAGTATCCTGAGGGATTTCGCCATCCTTATCTTCCAGGACAATCATGGCATTCTGTCCCATTGCACGGATTTTTCTACGATAGTCCACGAGCTTGTCATTGCTGATGCCGTCACAGCGGTTTACAATCGCAAGCTCTGCCCTTCTTAACATCTGTCCCAGGAAGGATTTCATGTTATTAAGATAAAGATCCAAACTGGAGCCGTCCAAAATGGTAATCACCTGATAGATGACCCAGTCCTCCGGCATGGATACCTCGTAACCCGGTTCCCGGTTCTGTGCTTTGGCAAGGAGCTTTTCGCTCATTGGACCATCATACAGATCGTCCTGATTCCACATGCCGTTCCACTCGATTAGGATTCTCTCCGGATCATACTTTTCAGCAAGCTTACCGAGATACTCCTTGGTGAGCTCGGTCTCTTTAGAAATTGGAACCAGCACCGTATGGTTCCGCTTGAGCATAGCCGGATCATATTCGGATTCGCCCTCCTCGCATAGAAGCAGGATTGTGGTTCCTTCCGTCTGGAAGTATTCCTGCTCCATTGTGAATTTTATAAACTCCGTCTTTCCGGCTTCCAGAAATCCGTTTATGACAAATACAGGAATCTGATCATCTCTCAGACTCTCGTAATTTTCGTTTTCTGCCATATATTAATTCTCCCCGCAAAATTCCTGCTTCAGTACATCTTCCTTAAGATCCGAGCCGATAACGACAACCTTGCCTGTATACTCAGGACTGCCCTCGCGGATCTCTGTCTGACCTGGTACCAGATCAAAATACATCCACTTGCCCTTCTCTTCCGCGATCTCAAGCATACCCTTACATCTTACGACCGTTCCAAATTTATCGGAATCAGACATATCCTTAAGAATCTCGGCAAGCTTTGCCTTGCTGAAAGGATGCGGTGTTTCCATACCCCAGTTTGTGAATACCTCATCCGCATCATGATTGTGATGATGATGGTGCTCATGCTCGTGATGCTCGTGATCATGATCTTCATGGTCATGGTGGTCATGATCATGCTCGTCGTGGTCATGGTCATGGTGATCATGATCATGCTCCTCTTCATGCTCATGCTCGTGAGCCTCATGGTCATGCTCGTGATGGTGGTGATGGTGATCATGATGGTGATGGATGCTGATACCATTGCTCAGAGTCTCGATTACGTCATGATCGTCATCGTCTTCCTCTTCATGCTCATGCTCGTGAACCCGGTCCATGACCTCCTTCATCATATCATCCTCCAGGGTATCCTTACCCGAAATGATATTGATGAGCTGCTCACCTGTAAGCTTTTCCTCCGGTGTGGTAATGACAGTTGCCTTAGGATTGATTTCCTTTACAATCTTAACCGCTTCCTCAATTTTAGCATCATCCGCAATATCTGTTCTGGAAAGAACAACTGTACCGGCGTACAGGATCTGGTTATTAAAAAACTCGCCGAAGTTTCTGCTGTAAAGCTTTGCCTTTTTTGCATCAACGACCGTAACGGCAGCATCCAGTACGACATCAAGCTTTCCGGACACGGTTTTTACCGCGCCAATAATATCCGAGAGCTTGCCGACACCGGACGGTTCAATGATAATACGATCAGGCTGATATCTGTTTACTACCTCTGTAAGAGATTTCTCAAAATCTCCGACCAGTGAACAGCAGATACATCCCTGGTTCATCTCCCGGATTTCAATGCCGGATTCCTTTAAAAAGCCGCCATCGATACCAATTTCTCCAAATTCATTTTCGATGAGAACCACCTTCTGGGTCTTCAGTGCCTCATCCAGAAGTCTCTGAATAAATGTGGTTTTACCCGCTCCCAGGAAGCCGGAGACAATATCTATACGTGTCATAACTATACTCCTCTCAAAATGGCAATAACCAAACCCTGCGGACACGCCATAACATGGATCCGTCAGGGACATTAGCACTCTCTATAAAGCATTGCTAATTATAGTCCCCGCGTAAAGGCTTTGTCAACCTGTACGGTTGGTCTTTCCCCCGCGGGAATGTGAAATTTCTCTAAACAGACCGCATTCGCATCCAGGCGTCATTAGCAGGAGATGGAATCAATTGCCTTAACAAGCTCTCCTGCATGATCAATGATCGTTGTCGCATGATATTTCTCAAGCTCCTTTACTCCCCGGTATCCGAATGCACATCCTACAGACGGCATCCCAGCCTTTGCCGCAGTTTCCATATCGGTTCTGGTATCTCCGACGAAGATGCATTCTGAAACAGGAATCTGAAGCTTCGTGCAGACATCGTTGACTACTCCGGTATCCGGCTTCAGAGGATGCGTACCATCATCTCCGGAAACATAATCAAAATAGCCGGCTCCATAGACCTGATCCAGCACTTTATTGGCTTCCTCAAGTGATTTATTGGTTACGCAGGCAAGCTTCTTACCTCTTTGTTTCAGTATCTCAAGGCTCTCCTTCATGCCGGGATAAGCTTCATTTCCATATGTGCAGTTCGTGGCAAAAAGGCGAATGTAGAAGTCGCAGGCATCATCATAAAACTCCATGATCTCATCTGCCTTCTGATCCAGGTCCATAGCCTTATCCTCATCCCGGGCTTCCCACTTTTCAGCTTCTCTGTAATACCGATCCGCTGTAGCTAAGATGGATTTTTCTACAAAAACATGATACCCGTTTCCGATATATTTTTTCACCTGCTCTATGGAAATCGGATCCAGTCCGAAATGCTCCATCGTCTTGTTCATTGTGTCCTGGAGGCTGTAAAGCGTATTTACCAGAGTGCCATCCAGGTCGAGCAGAACTGCCTTATATTCTTTTGACATCGCGCATCCTCCCAACATGTATGTATCCTTGAGTTCTCCGCGATAATAACATAAGCCATCTTTTCATGCAAATGTTTCCATGCTAAAATCCCTAATAAAATGCAAATAAAAAGGAGAGGTGTGAATGTTTTATTACGCAGTCCAAAAGGGCAGAACGCCAGGGGTCTATCTCTCATGGGAAGCATGCAAGGCGGAAGTCGATGGGTATTCCGGCGCGGTATATAAAAAGTTCAAGACTCGTGAGGAGGCGGAGCGCTTTGCAGGTCCTGGGAGGGCTATGCCATCTCAGAAGCATAGCATCAAAGGCGGATCAGAATCCAGGCAGAAAATTTCCGTAGCGAGAAAGGATGTACCTATGTCTGGTTCTGATTCGGAAATAAAAAAACCGGGGCAATCAGACGATCAGGGGATCAGCGCTTTGGATGTTACCGCGGAATTTGACTCTGTAGACACCGAGTGTCTTGCCTATGTTGACGGAAGTTTTAATATTGCAACGCATGTCTTCGGATATGGTGTGCTGCTCATGCACCGGGATGGGACGTACCAAAGCTTCCAGGGCTCCGGTTCAGATCCGGACCTTGCATCCATGCGTAATGTTGCCGGGGAGATTCATGGAGCCATACGGGCTGTGCAGGAGGCTGTCCGTGCCGGCGCTCAAAGCATTACGATTTTTTATGATTATATGGGGATTGAGATGTGGGCACAGGGCAGATGGAAAACCAACAAAGCCGGGACGATTGCCTATAAGCAGTTTATGCAGTCGCAGTCCGCACGGATCCGGATCGAGTTTCGCAAGGTTCCGGCACATACCGGGGTTCGCTTTAACGAGTTTGTAGACCGGATTGCAAAGCAAGCGGTTGGCAATGAACTCTAAGCGGCTCAAAATATCATCTTATACCGGTTATTATGAAAACAGCCGTCATACCCATGAAAGGATATGGCGGCTGTTATATATTAGTAGTTTCTCAGGAACAGTTATTTCGTATTACAGAAGGAAAATATTATGCTTTAAGCATTCGTCAATCATATCCTGTGGCCAGATGCTTGCCTGCACCTCACCGATATGTGCGCGGTCCAGAAGCAGCATGCATAATCTCGACTGACCGATACCGCCGCCGATGGTCAGCGGAAGAGTTCCGTTGATGACACCCTGATGGTACGGCATGTCCTTTCTGTCCATCTTTCCGTCGATCTCAAGCTGTCTGAGCATGGACTCGCTGTTGACTCTGATACCCATCGAGCTGATCTCAAGGGCGTCCTCGAGTACAGGGTTCCAGATGATGATGTCGCCGTTCAGCTCCCAGTCGTCGTAGTCCGGAGCTCTGCCGTCGTGGGGCTTTCCGCTGGTTAAAGCTCCGCCTATCTTCATGATGAAGGTGGTCGGATGCTCCTTAACGTAAGCGTTTTCCCTCTCCTTGGAGGTGAGATCCGGGTACATATCCTCAAGCTCCTGAGAATAGACGAAGCTCACCTTTCTGTCCTTGGCCTTAAGGGCCTTAAGCTGCGGGTAATAGATACGAAGGGTCTCTTCGGTGTCGCAGATGGCTTCGACTATCTCGTAGACGGGCTTCTTCAGATAGTCCTCGTTGCGGTCCTCAAGCCTTATGACCTTCTCCCAGTCCCACTGATCGACGTAGACGGAGTGGAGATTGTCGAGCTCTTCGTCGCGGCGGATCGCGTTCATAT
>DJXY01000012.1 GCA_002449915.1 Oribacterium sp. UBA6992 | reverse complement strand
AGCCTGTAATAAAGAGCACTGCAAACAGGAGACTGAAATCATAAAAATGCCCCTGTTTTTTCTTTTTATCTGCCATGAAGTATCCTCCTGCCGGTTCTCTGCCGTTTTATATTACAGTTTATTGACGAGGTCCTTAAAGATACGGCCTCTCTGCTCATAATTATCAAACATACCCCAGCTTGCGCAGGCAGGACTCAGCAGCACATAATCGCCTGCTTCTGCATACGCAGCGCAGTCCTTGACCGCTTCATCCATATCCTCTGCAAACATGATATTGGTAAATCCATATTTTTTAGCACATTCCGCAATCTCATTTCTGGTCTGACCGATCAGTACAAGATATTTGACTCTGCCCTTAAATTCCTTAACCCAGTCGTCAAAGGCAATGTGCTTATCATATCCGCCGCCGATGAGGATGACAGGCCCCGGCATAGCACGTAATGCCTGGATCGCAGCGTCAGGATTGGTCCCCTTGGAGTCATTGTAATACCGAACTCCGCTTCTCTCCCTGACAAACTCAATTCTGTGCTCTACAGGCTGAAATGCCTTGCAGGCAGATACAATCTTATCCATCGGAACACCCATATGGAGAGCGACACCCATCGCGGTCATAACATTCTCATAATTATGAGCCCCTAACAGGATCAGATCATGCACATTAAGCAGCACATCATCCTCTCCATCGTGTGCATAGTGAATTTCCGGTTCCTTATAATAAAAGCCATCCTTAAGTACGTGTCGGGAGCTGAACCATACCACCTTTGGTTTCAGAGTCTTCCTTCTGCCAAATTTTTTAAGCTCCGGATCCTCATAATTCAGAACAATATAATCATCCTCGGTCTGATTCATTGCAATGGATTCCTTGACCTTGATGTAATTTTTCATGGTCTTGTGACGGTCAAGATGATCCGGCGTAATATTGGTAATGGCTGAAACATGCGGATGGAAATCCATAATTGTTTCCAGCTGGAAGGAACTTACCTCCAGAATCGTTACCGAGCTGTCATCCGTATCCAGCGCATCTTCTGTAAAAGGATTTCCTATGTTACCGCAGACATGTACATCATTATATTGCGTTTTAAGGATTTCGCCAATCAGAGAAACCGTCGTTGTCTTGCCGTTTGTGCCGGTGACAGCTGCCAGCTTACCCTTGCTGGACTGATACGCCAGCTCGATTTCTCCCCAGATCGGTATTTTGGCACAGTCAATCTGCTTGACAAATGGCTTGTCCAGCGGGATCCCCGGGCTGATGACTGCAAGATCAACTCCAATAATCTGCTCCGGCGGCAGCTCTCCTGTCACTATGGATACCTTGTCCTTCTGATTAAAGTTTTTAAGAAGCCTAACCTGATCTAGCTTAGAATTGGAATCAAAGAGGATCACCTGTCCCCCGAGATTCAGAATCTGTTTTGCAGCTGCAATTCCACTTTTTCCTGTGCCCAGCACAAGAACCTTCTGTTTTTCCATATCTCCGCCCCCCGTTTTGATGCTGCATCAAGCCTGTTTATATTCCGAAAATTTCCATAAGGTATGAGTCCTACCGTATAATCTCAGGAAATTCCCAGAGAGGAAAGCAGGCATAGCAGAATGGTTACTACCGTGAAGACTGTCACAACCTTGGTCTCAGACCAGCCACCCAATTCAAAATGATGGTGAATCGGAGCCATCCTGAAAATCCGTTTTCCATGGGTTGCTTTAAAGTAGGTTACCTGCATAATAACCGACAGTACTTCTATAAGATAGATAAATGCAAAAACAGGAATAAACAGTGGTATCTGGAGTTCAAATGCAGCTGCCGCAACAAATCCTCCAAGTGCAAGGGACCCGGTATCTCCCATAAATACTTTAGCCGGATAGGCATTAAAAATCAAAAAGCCAAGCAGTGCGCCAAACACAGCACCCGCTGCCGGTGTGATCTCTCCGCCGCGAAACGCAAGACTCACCGCAGCAAGGAAAAGCGCGATCACCG
Organism: Oribacterium sp. UBA6992; assembly: GCA_002449915.1. Classification (GTDB taxonomy): domain Bacteria; phylum Bacillota; class Clostridia; order Lachnospirales; family Lachnospiraceae; genus Oribacterium. The sequence continues at coordinate 5,256 of DJXY01000012.1, read as the reverse complement.
CAGTTACCGAGGAGCACAGTCCATCCAGACCATCGGTGAAATTGGCTCCGTTATCTGTCGCTGTTACAATAAACAGCACTGCCGGAATATACAGCCATCCAAGGTCAAGATAATATCCTGTAAACGGCACCAGCATGGTATTGGCATAGTCCGGAGACCGGTAGAGGTATATGGCAAAGATCGTTGTGATGATCAGCTGACAGATAAATTTCTGCTTTGGATTAAAACCCTCCGACTGGTGCTTCACCACTTTAAGAAAGTCATCTACAAAGCCAACCACGCCGAAGCCCACTGTAAGAAACAGCACCGGCAGTACATGTGGGTATCTCCCTGCAAAAATCAGTCCGGTAAGCAGAATCGCCAGGATAAATACGATGCCTCCCATTGTCGGTGTTCCCTGCTTTTTGAGATGTGCCTTGGGACCGTCATCCCGCACCTCCTGTCCAAACTTCAGCTTATGAAGCTCCGGGATTGCAAAAGGGCAGGCAATCGTCACAAGTGCAAAGCTAATAAATATTGATAATACCAAATCCAAATACATTTCGATTCCTCAGTTATTTTTTTCATCAGCCATCAGATGCTGAGATCCTATAGGCAGGCTCCGGTTCATCAGATCGGAGCCTGCATCTTATGTCACCCCAAAATTTAATCCTCTGTCTTCGACGCAGTCGTTTCATCACTCTCCGTCGTTTGCGCACTGTCATCATTTTTCAATGTAGTCTCACCAGTCTCCGTGCTTTCCGCCTGGGATGCCGCATCCGTCCCAGGTACAGCATCTGGCAGATCCGAGCTTCCATCCTTGATGGCCTCATCCGTCACTGCCGGACCACGGGTTTCCGCAACGGTGTTTCCATTCGCATCCGTCGTCCGGATCACCACATCTCCATTGGCGTTGGTTTCCAGCACGTTGCCAGCCGCATCGGTTTCACCTGCCGCAATGGTATTGCCCTCTGCATCGGTTTCCACTTCAGCTCCCATGGTTTCCTTACTGATACCCTCCGGACTTGTTGACAGCGCATTGTTGAGTGAGTTCTGCGGATCCGTCTCTCCCTGTGCCGGGATGTTGAGGAACTGCAGGGCTTCATTCATGATCTTCCGCTCGATGCCGATTGCGAATGAGGCCGTTGCCTGCGCTTCTCCCTTGAGGTTAGGTGTATCAACGATCACATATACCAGTACCTGCGGATCCTCTACCGGAGCAAAACCGCAGAAGGAAACAAGATAGTTTTTAGCCGAACGCGGCAGCTTCTCCGCAGTACCGGTCTTGCCACCGACATGATAGCCTGTAATCTTTGCCTTTACGCCAGTGCCGCCTTCAACCGTCTGAAACAAGGCTTCCTTAAGGAAATCACAGGTCTCCTTAGACGCAGTTGTCCGGACAAGCTCAGGCTTGATGTCCTCCAGCACAGTTCCGTTGGAATTAAGAATCTGCTTGACCACATGCGGCTTGTAGTAGGAGCCGCCATTCAAAATGCTGCAGTACGCGGAAGCCATCTGTATCATCGTGACGTTAAAGTTCTGTCCAAAGGAATTGGTCGCAAGTGCCGTTTTACCAAGGGTATCCGCGGTATATACAAGATCCGAGGTGTCTGCCTCCGCCGGGAGGTCAATGCCGGTCTTCTCACCAAAGCCAAAAATATGCTGATACTTTACAAAGTTCTCGGCGCCCAGTGCAAATGCTGTCTGCATGAGATATACGTTACAGGAACGCATCAGTGCCTGCTCTGCATCCAGCGGTCCGTCACCATTGATATTGTGGCACTTGATTCTCCAGGTATGTAGGCCATCATTTAACTCCACATATCCATCACAGACAAATATCGTAGAGGGCGTAATGGCTCCTGTCTCGAGTGCCGCGGCAATGGTAAATGGCTTTGCAGTAGAGCCCGGCTCATACGTATCCGATACCGCCACATTTCTCCAGATCTGGTTCCACGCAACCTGCTGCCCGTAGGATTTGATTTCATCATTGGTAAAGTACTTGGAAACCTGATCCTCCGTGATCTCCTCCGCGTCCGGATTCTGGCGGTGATACACACCGACAGCTTCCGTACGTCCCAGCTTCATCAGCACGTCATCCGTATAAACCTTCGGATCCAGTGCCCGCGGGTCATTAAGATTAAACTGATTGGTCGATGCCATCGCAAGCACCTCGGATGTCTTGGGATCCATCACGATGGCAGCCGCAACCTTAGATCCGACATCGTCGTTCTGCCACTCGTTCAGATACTTCTCCACCGACATCTGAATGTTGGTATTGATCGTTGTGACGATAGAGTTGCCATCCGTCGGCTCCTTAAGCACAGACTGCAGTCTGGTATCGTCGTCAAGATAACCGTACTCCCGTCCATTGGTTCCCATCAGTGTGGAGTTATAATACTGCTCTACTCCTCCGGTACCGTTGGAACCATCCGGTGTGGAAAATCCTATGACATTGCAGGCAAGTGAATTATATGGATACGTCCGCGTATATTCATCCTCAAACCAGACTCCCTTTACCCTTGCCTTGTCTCCGGAAGCCGCAAACTGCTTGTTTTTATCTTCTACATACTTCTCCCAGCCGGACTTATCATCATAGGAAAGCTGCTTCTGGTACTTCACATAGGATTTATCCTTCCGCTCCTCCAGAAGCTGCTTGAGTTCTCCCTGATCATATCCAAAATACTCCGACAGAGCCTGTACCGTTGCATCTACATAGCGCCCGTCATCTCTTGAATATATGACCTTGGGATCCAGGATCAGATTATAGACCTTCTGACTTGTGGCAAGCACCGTGCCGTTCCGGTCCATAATATCGCCCCGGCGGAAAGGAATCGTACGCGAGTCATAGGATGCCTGCCTCTGCGACAGCACAATCTTATTGTAATCATCATTATTGGTATAAATAATCCGGTAGATTGCTCCGATAAGCGCAATTAAAGCCAGCATAATCACACCGAGTGCGACTGCCAGCTTTCTCTGCATGTATTGCGTGAGGATCTTACCCCTCTTTTTCCGATTTGTGTTGTTACTTGTATTCCGGGATGTCCTCATACTGTCTCACATACTCGCTTTCCGTTTTGTTGTAGGTAATTACCTGATCATTACCTGCGTATACCATGCCAAGCTCCTGGGTAGCGATACGGTAAATTTCATTAAGATCGACAGCAGTATCAATGGAGCTCTGCAGCGCATCATTTTCTGATTTAAGCTGTTCAAGCTGCTGCTTTTTCTGATCAATCGAGGACATTCTGTAATTAATGGAGGTCTGCAGCTGTATATAGTTAAAGCACAGCGCCAGAGTGCAAAGTGATGCTACAATAAGCACAAAAAGAAAGGGTGCATCCACTGAAACAGCCTTGCCTCTCAGCCGTTCCTGCTGGGCACGGTGATCCATCTCCCTCTCGGAAAGGATCCTCTGACGGTCAAGCTGCATATATGTATGCTGCTTTTTACCGGTTTTCCGTTTGGTCCCCGGCGAACGACGAGGCTTCTGTATCTGTGGAAGCTCCTTCCGTACGGTATTACCATCCACAAACGTATGTACTTTTCCAGCTGTCCTTGCTGTACTCCTAGCCATATGCTCACATCCCCCTGTCCTGCACCAAACATTATATGCAGAACGACTTTCTATCCTGATTCAGATCTTAATCAATACCAAAGCCTCAGAAAGCTTACCCGGATATCCAGGGAGAGCTACCATCCGACCCTTACATCGGATGCCGCCAGACCTTAGGCAGCCCACTCTCCAGGGATTTCATATTCAAACCTCTGTATGCTTCTCAAATATCCTGAGCTTAGCGCTCTGCGACCTGCTGTTTTCTCTGAGCTCCTCCTCAGACGGCAGGATCGGCTTCCTTGTAATGACGCGTCCCTTTGACTTCCTGCCGCATACGCATACAGGAAAATCCGGAGGACAGATACAAGGCTTTTCCGCTGTTCTGAACTTGTTTTTTACGATCCGGTCCTCCAGCGAATGAAAGGTAATCACACAAAGTCTCCCACCCTCTTTAAGATCATCAATCATTGCGTCCAAAGAGTTTTCCAGTACATCCAGCTCCCGGTTCAGCTCAATTCGGATTGCCTGAAATGTTCTTTTGGCGGGATGCCCGGATGTCGCGCGAATCCTCGCCGGAATAGCGCCGGATATAATATCCGCAAGCTCGAGCGTTGTTTCGATCCGCTTTTTTTCGCGGTACTGAACAATATGCTTTGCAATGTTCTGTGCAAAACGATCCTCTCCATAATTTTTAATCATATGGAAAAGCTGCGCTTCACTATAATCATTGACAATATCTGCCGCCGTTACAGGATTTCGATCATCCATCCTCATATCCAGCGGTGCATCTGTCCGATAAGAAAATCCTCGTTCTGCAGTATCCAGCTGATAACTGGAAACACCGAGATCGAGGTAAATTCCATTTACTTTTTCAATTTGAAGCTCATGCAGGACCGTATCAATCTGTTCATAATTGCTGCGCACGATGGTAACCCGGTCGCTAAAGTCCCTGAGTCTCTCACCTGCTGCTGCAATCGCATCCTTATCCTGATCTATACCGATCAACCTCCCCTTGGGAGATAGTCTCCTGCACACCTCCAGCGCATGCCCTCCGCCTCCGAGTGTGCCATCCACATAAATGCCATCTGGATCGATATTCAGTCCCTGGATGGTTTCGCGGAGCAGTACGGAATAATGTTTAAATGTCAAATGCCAAGTCCCTCCAGCTCTGCAGCAAGCGCCTCCGGATCATCGAAATTATTATAAGCATCCCAGGACTCACTGGACCAGATTTCCACATGGTCTCCGACACCAACCAATGTAACATCCTTGTCGAGACCTGCCGTCTTTCTAAGCACCTGCGGAATCAGGATCCGCCCCTGCTTATCGAGATCGCACTGCACCGAGCTGCCTATAATGAAGCGCTTCATCATCCTTGCTTTTGTACTGGTAAATTGCAGTGAATCCAGTTTATTTACAAGCTCCTGCCATCCATCCGGAGTATACATGCTGAGGCATCCATCCAGGCTCCTAGTCACCCAGAAGGTATCGCTCTGACCCTCCCGGAACTTCGCCGGAATGATCATCCTGCCCTTCGCATCCAGATTGTGATGATACTCACCAGTAAACATCCAGTCATTACCACTTTCTACCACTTTCTACCACTTACGAATATAATAATGCCTTTATTCCGAATAATTGTCAAGACAGGATAATAGAATGGCTGCAAAAAAATCCATACACTTTTTCTGGCTTTTTTACTGCATTTTGCGCCGCCG